>NZ_JAVRHI010000094.1:0-18061 GCF_034105845.1 Streptomyces sp. CRN 30
GTCCGTGACGCGCTGGTCCGCCGCGGTGGTGAGGTCGGTCGCCGTCTGCCGGGCGCGGGCGGGATCCGGTGCGGGGTGGGTGACCGTCGGTGTGGCGTTGCGCTCGGCGGTGGCCAGCAGGTCCGTGGCGGTCGCGTGGGCGCGGCGGGCGGCGTCGACCCGCGCGTCGGCGGCCGCGCGGAGGGCGGTGGCGTCGCTCTGCGCTGTGCGCAGGTCGTTCTCGGCCCGGGAGACGGCGTCCGTGTCGAGTTCTGATCCGGGAAGTTCGGCCCAGCCCCGGAGGGTCGTCAGGGCGTCCTGGGCGGCGTCGACCAGGTTCTGGGCGCGGGCGTGGTCCTGCGCGGAGGTGCGCACGGCGGTGTCGAGGGCGGCGCTCGTCGTGTCGAAGCGGTCGGCCGCGGTGGTCAGGCCGAGCGCCGTGGCCCGGGCCGTGCGGGCGTCGGCCTCGGCGCCGAGGAGGACGGCGTCCGCCGCGTTGGCGGCGTCCAGCAGGGGGGCCAGCCGGCGGGCGGCGGCGTCGGCTCTCGTCCGCGCGGCCGTCAGGTCGGTCCCGGCGGCACGGAGGTCCTCGCGCAGGCGGAGGGCCGGGCGGCGCTTCTTCCAGTAGTTCTTGTCGGCCTCGGTCCAGGCCTTGCCGGCCCTGCCGGTCTCGTCCCACGCCTTGGAGACCTGGGCGGGGAAGTTGGTGTCGCTGATCAGGCCGAGCTCGCGGGCGACGTCGTCGCGCACCCAGGCCATCGCGTACGTCCGGGAGCCGACCGACTTCGGGCCGGGGCGGCGGATGCCGAAGGTGCCCGCGAGGAACCGGCCGAGGCGGGCGTCCTTGATGCCGCGGTGCACCTCGGCGACGCTCAGCCACTCGGTGGGGACGGCGAACAGGAAGCTGCGGCCGGTCTTCGGCTTGACGTTGACGGACGACACGTGGTCCTCGCCGACGGGGGTGCCGTCGGCGTCGCCCGTGTACGGGCCCGTACCGGACCCGCCGACCTGGTTGAGTCCGGTCGGCTCGGTACGGACCATGACGCCGGCGCCGAGCGCGGAGTCCTGGGTGTCCTCCTGCGAGACGGAGGTGCTCACGCCCTCGGCCGTCTCGCGCAGGACCTCCAGCTTGCTGCCGTCGGCGACGCTCAGCAGCACGGCGTCGGCGAAGTCGGGCCGGGCGTGCAGGGCGAGGTGGGCGGAGTCGGTGCCGACGGGGTTGCGGTGCGTCAGGCCCGGGACCTGGTAGCCGGTGGGGGCGAGCGCCTGGTCGTAGAACGTGGACAGGGCGGTGTTGCTGGTGCCGTCCTCCAGGGACTGCGCGGGCGCGTTGCCCGGCCGGGTCAGGGCCGTGGTGCGGGCGCGGTGCAGCAGCCTGTCGCGGTCGCCGTCGGTGGCGGTGCCGTCGTCGAGGGCGGCGAGGTCGATGCCGTACGCCTCGGCGATGGCGCGCTGGTTCGCCTCGTGGACCTGGTCGAGGCCGACGATGCGACGGACGTGGAAGCCGTTCTCCGGGAAGGTGAACGGGCGCCGCGTGCCGTCGCCGTACCGGACGTCCGGGCCGAGGAGTTCGGGGCGGTGGCCGGAGCGGGGCCGGGTGGCGAGGGTGAGGTCGGGCGGGGCGAGGCGCGGGTCGGCGGCGGGGCCGTCGGTGCCGGGGTCGGGGGCCATGAGGCTGAGCGGCACGTGCTCGACGAGGGTGCCGATGTCACCGGTCCGGGAGATGCGCTGCTTGCCGGTGAAGCGGCGCAGGGCGTCCCGCGTGGGCGAGGTCGTCTCGGTCCCGTCGGTGCTGTCGGGGCCGGTGGCGTCGTCGAACTCGAGGGTGAGGCGCAGCCGGTACGGCGTGGAGACCTCGGCGTGCGGTTCGGTGGACGCCGCCCGGTAGGTGGTGGAGCTGGAGACGGAGTGGCCCGCGGAGACGGCGCGGCGGGAGGTGCCGGTCTCGCTGTACGTGGGTCCGGCGGCGACCGCGCCGGTGGTGGCGCCGGTGCCGGTCTGCTCGCCGACCAGGATGCCGAGGTCGCTGCCCGAGCTGAACTCGGCGCCCTGCTGGACCGTCTCGACGGCGCGCCGGTTCTCCTCCCGCTCCATGCCGTGGTCGAGCATCTCGAAGGTGGGGGTGCCGGGGATCAGTTCGACGCGGATGCGGGCGCGGTGGCTGCCGACGCGGAAGCCGCCCCAGCCCCAGCCGCCGGACCGGGTGAGGGCGGAGGTGCCGGAGCCGGTGAGTTCCCGGTCCAGGGCGCGCAGCGCGCGGGAGGTCACCTGCAGCCGGATCTGTTCCCGGTCGCGGGCGTCCAGGCCGAGGCGGGCGACCTGCTCCTGGAAGGCGGCGAGCACCGTGGTCGGGTCGAGGGAGTTGACCGGGTAGGTGCCGAAGGAGTTGCCGCGCGTCCAGGGCTGCGGGGTCCAGCTGTCCCGGGTGTAGCGGGGGACGTCGCCGAGCCCGTCGTCGATCAGGCCGAGCCGGTGGGCGCTCTTCTCCGGGACGTGGGCCGTCCAGCCGCCGGGGACCTGGATGACGGAGCCCGCGGCGCCCGCGAAGTAGTCCGGTACGAGGGAGCGGCCCGCGGCGGCGGTGCCGAGCAGGCTGGAGGCCATGGCGGCCCAGTGCTCGACGTCGCCGGTGACCAGGACCTGGTGGCCGAAGCCCTTGAGGTTGAGGTCGGCGACGACGCTGCGGCTGACGGCCAGGTTCCGCGCGGAGCTCTCCGACCACGGGTTGAGGACGATGCCGTACGCGCCGATCGGGCCCGGTCCGGAGCCGTGCGGGCGGGTGTAGGTGAGCTGCCCGCCGAAGGAGTGGGTGGTGCTCCGGCCGAGCTTCCCGGCGGCCTGGCCGCCGCTGCCGAGCACCATCTCGGAGTCCATCGCGATGGACCCGGTGAGGGCCTGGAGGTTGGTGACGGCGGTGTGGTGCCGGAACGTCGCCCACAGGGTGGCGTACGGCGGCTTCGCCATGAGGCCGGCGACCCCGAGGCCGAGCGCCCCGGAGCTCTGGTCGAAGTTGGCGGTGGCGAACTGCGGCTGGAAGGCCCGCATGATCGCCTCGCGGGCGGGCGCGCCCTCCTCGGTCAGCTGCCAGGCGTTGCCGGAGGCCCGGCGCACCACGTCGGAGACGGCGTCGACGAGGGCCGGGGGCACGGCCACGCCGATGGTGAGGAAGGGGTGGTTCTGCAGGTCCTGGAAGAGCCGGCTGCCGCGCCCGTCCGCCCGGCCCTCCGGCCGGGACAGGTCGCCGGAGGCGAGCGCGAACGCCCGGCCGTGGGTCATGGGCGCGGTGTCCAGCGGACCGCGCAGGGCGGCGTACGGGTTGGCGGCGCCGGGCCGGTGCGGGTCCACGACGGGGGAGTGCCGGTCGGGGACGCTGAGCAGCACCTGGCCGGTGACCGGGCCGCCGCGCACCACGGCACCCTGGGAATCCGTGCCGATCAGGACGTCCTGCGGGCGGCGGAAGACGAACGGCTGGGTACCGAGCAGGCCCAGCGAGCCGACGCCGCGCAGCAGGCCGCGGAAGCGCCAGTGGCCGCCGTGGCTGACGGTGAGCGCCAGGTCGTAGCGGTAGAGGTGGGACGGCTTGGTGCTCACCGACATCGGCTCGTTGGTGACGTGGGCGCCGAAGCCGGACTCGTCGTCGTTCTGCGTGCCGGAGCGCCAGCCGAGGGAGAGGACCCCGGCGTTGTCGGGGGCGCCGACGGCCGGGTTCGTCAGGCTGTCCGGGTCGCGGAAGGCCAGCTGGGCGTCGAGGCCGCCGGCGAGGGCGCGCTTGCGGCTCTCCTGGCCGTCCAGCCGCTGACCGCCGGGGGCGCTGTGCCGGATCCTGAGGTCGTCCTGGCGGCCCTCGTAACGGCGGTTGGTCAGGTCGCCGTGGACCCAGATGTAGCGGTGGCCCTGCCCGAGGGTGCCGGGCTCGGTGAGCCGGATGCGGACGCCCGTGCTGATCAGGGCCTCCATGCCGCCGCCGAGGCCCTGGTGGGAGAGGGAGTTGAGGATCTCCAGGCTGTTGTTGACCGCCGTCTGGTAGGCGCCGGCGTCACTCCACCGGCGCCCCGGGGTGCGGGCGCCCGCGAACGGGCCGTCCGGCGTGAACATCGACCGGGCGCGGGACAGGACGCCGGACGAGCCGGGCGGGGCGAGCTGGTCCAGGGGCGCGACCAGCCCGGGGTACGCCTCGGCGACGGCGGACAGGACCGCGTCGGCGAAGGCGTCCGGCAGGGTGCGGCCCGGGGTGCCGGTGCCCCCCGTACCGTCGGTGCGCCGGCCGTCGGCGTGCGCGAACTCCTCGACGCGGTGCATGCCGAGGGTCGTCGGGTGGTCGGCGGTCAGCTGGGCGGGTGCGAACGGCGCGGGCAGCCCGTGCCGCTGCCGCAGCGTGGTCCCGTCGTCCCAGCCGGCGAGGCGGCGGGCCTCGGTACGGGTCATCCGGTCCACGCTCCACGTGTGGAAGCGCTGCGGCGGGGCGCTGGAGCCGCCCCGGCGCACGTAGACCGTCTTCTTCACCAGGTACAGGCCGGTGGGGCTGCCCTTGACCTGGCCGGCCGTGCGCAGGGAGCCGAAGCCGCCGAGGGCCGCCGAGCGGGACACCGCGAACAGGTACCGGAACGCGGGGCCGAACTGCAGCCGCAGGTTGAGGGTGCCGTTGCCGAGGTCGAAGAAGTTGAACGAAGGGCCGACCACACCGTCCAGCTGGAAGTTGACGCCCTTGGTGAGGCCGCGGTCGTTGCGGACCACGGAGGTGTTGATGTCGCGCAGTTCGGCCTGGGACGTCTCGCCGATGAGCCGGGCCTGCACCGGCACGACCCGTTCGACGACGAAGAAGCCGAGCGGGGACCGCTTGCGGTCGTCCGCGAACAGCGGCGCGGTGGCCAGCCGTCCCTGGCCGAGGAAACGGGCGTGCCGCTGGAAGGAGTCGCTGGAGAAGAAGGTGTCCAGCTCCTGGTAGGCGGTGCTGCCGGGCTTGACGCCGATCTCACCGGCCGCCCAGTCGCGGATCCGGGAGACCGGGCCGAACCCCTCGGTGCGCACCAGGCGGTACTGCGAGTCGTGGTCGAGCGGGATGGTGCGAGGGATCCGGCCGGGCGTGGACTGCTTGACCGCGCTGTCCGGCAGCCGCAGCATCAGGCCGTCGCGCAGGGCGAAGGAGCTGGTCACGGGGGACGGCGCGGGGTCCGGGACGACGGCGACCGTCCCGTCCGGGCCCGTGGCGGGCGGCGGCGGTGTGCCGACGTCGCGGCCGTCGGCGTCGGTGACCCGGAGCTCCAGGAACACGTCGTCCAGGTAGACCTTGGAGCCGTCGAGGGTCCGGGTCTCCATCTGGCTGACGGTCTGGTCGGTCTGCCCGTAGCCGGCCTTGGTGCTGACACCGCCGCGCGCCGTCAGCCGCCCGAAGCCGCCGAACGCGAGCGCGGAGGCCGGGCCCAGGAAGGGCCCGCCGAGTCCCACCTGGGTGGTGGACTGCACGTTCTTGCTCTGCCCGGACTGGAGGGCGGCCCGGTCCATGGTGTCGATCTTGGTCGGGTTGCCGTAGTCGTCGCCGAACCGCGACCAGTTGCCGTAATGGCGGGCGGTGATGTGCAGGACGCGGGTCTGCCCGTCGGCGCTGGTGTACGGGAACTGCCGGCCGCCGGTCAGGGTGCGGGGGCGGCGGGCGAGGGTCATCCGGACGTCGGCCAGCAGACCGGTGCCGGCCGGGGTGTCCCGGCCGGGGGTCCGCGGACGCAGCGACGTGTCGCCGCCGAGCAGGGTGCTGATCTCGGACAGCACCTGGGGGATGCCGCGCAGCGCCACGTCGCTCTGCCCGAACGTGCCCGGGTTCGCGAGGAGTTCGGCCATCAGGTCCGCGGGCACCGGGGGCAGCAGGGACTCGATGTCGTCGACGTACGCGGGCATACGGGTGCCGTCGTCGAACCGCGCCGGTTCCCGTCGCCCGGTGGGCGCGGCGGCGTCGTGGTCGAGGCGGGGCGGCCGGGTGCGGTCCAGGTGGGAGTTGATCCAGTGGCGCTCGCGGGGGGCCGGCGTGGGTGTGGTGGTGGAAGTGGTGGTGAGCGCGGTGGGCGGGGCGGGGACCTCCTCGACTTCACTGTCGTCGTCCTCGGACAGCGAATCGGTGTCCGAGGTGGAGCCCGACGCGCTGTCCGACGCGGCGTCGTCCTCGATCACCGCGGGAACCGGAGTCACGGAGCCGGGCGTGTGCGTCGTGTCGGACACGGTGACGAGGGGGGTGACGGGCGCGGGCGCCGGGTCCACCACCGTGGTGTCCGGCTGCCGGGGCGCGTGCGGTTCGGCGCCCAGGTGGACGTCGGACGACGTGACGGGGCGCCGCACGGCCGGCCCGCCGGGCTCGGGGGCGGGGCGCTGCGCGGGCGCCGCGTCGGAGAGGTCGCCGACGAGGGCGGAGAGCAGCGCGAGGTGACGGCCGCGCAGACCGCCCTGTTCGAGCCCGTCCGGGGCGGACCGGGTGTAGTCGCCCATCAGGCTGCCCGGGATGTCGGGCCGCTGGGGCGCGGCCGGGTCGCCGGCCCGTGCCTCGTCGCGGAGGCCGAGCTGGTGGCCGATCTCGTGGGCGTAGTCGAGGGGGTCGGCGTCGGCCCACCAGGCGGTGCGGGTCATCTGCTGGTCGCGGCCGACGAAGGTGACGTCGAGCGCGTCGGGGTCCGTGCCGGGCGGCACCTGTTCGACGGTGACGTGCAGCAGGTCGCCGTTGGCCAGTTGGTGGCCCGGGGCGTTGTAGTAGGTCTCGACCCCGGAGCGGACCTTGTCGAGGACGTCACCGGGCAGGCCGTCCGGGGACGAGGTGATCCGGACGGTGACGTCGGTGATCGTCCGGCCGTCGTACTCGAAACGGCGCGCGTCGAACTGCGACCGGACGGTGTACTGCGTCGTCTCTCCCGGCCGCGCCGGATCGGCGGGCGTGGAGACCGGGTCGACCCAGACGTGTGAACGGGACACCGGGGGCGCGGCGGCCCGCGCCGCCTCGAAACCGGGGTTGCCGGTCAGCTGTGCCGGTGCGGTGGGGACCGTGACCACGGGCGGCGCGGTCACCGGCGGGGCGGAGGAGGACGGCGCGTCGTCGTCCGTGGTGGTCTCGGACCGCGCGTCGTCGTTCACGTCCGTCACGTCCGTGGCGGACGACGTGTCGTTGGACACCGTGGTGACGGGCGGTGCGGTCACGGGCGACGTGGTCACGGGCGACGTGGTCGCGGACGGCACGTCGTCGGTCTCCGGGCGGACGTCGGCCTCCTGGCCGGGCACCTCGCCGTCCCTCTCCGTCTCCGCTTGCGCCTCCGGGACGGTCTGCTGCCCAGGGAGCCCCTTGCCCGGCTGGGAGGTGGGCGTCTGGCCGGGCGCGTCGAGGCCGGAACCGGAGGTCGTCGTGCGGGGCGTGGCGGCCGGCACGTCGGCCGGCTCGTTCTCCGGCTGCTCCCGCGCCGCGTCCTGATCGGACGAGTCGGGCAGGACGGTGCGTATCCCGTCGCCGTCCTGGGACCGGGGCGTGGCGCCGGTGCCGCGCGGCACGGTCGTGTCGACGCCGTCGGCGTCCCGGCCGGCCCGGTCGTCGTCGGCGACGGCCTCGGGCGTCGTCCGGACGTCGGTCTGAGCGGCGTTCCCGGGGGCCGTGCGCGGGCCGCCGACCGGGGCGTTGCCGGTGTTCGTGCCGGTGTTCGTGCCTGGGGGAGGGGTGTTGGCGCCCGGGGCGAGCGTCACGTCCCTGCCGCCGTCGACACCGCCGTCGCCACCGGTGAGGTTCGCGACGATGTCGTCGGCGCTCCAGGTGGTGTCGGTGGTGTCGCCGTAGAGGTCACCACGGGAGGGGGAGGCCGCGGGGCCCTTCGCGGTGAACGGCGAGGACACCGTCCCCGGATCGGTGTCGACCGTGGCGACGGGGGTGTACGGGGGAAGGGTGGTCGTCGAACCGAACGTGGTGTCGGAGCGGATCGAGTCGGTGTCCGAGTCGAACAGCGAGTCGTTGTCCAGGGACGACCGCTCCGAGTCGCTGCCGTAGCCGTCGCCGTCGAACTTCGTGGAGTCGAACGAGGACGGCGTCGGCGTCGGCGTCGGAATGTTAGCCACCGGAGTGCTCATCACCGGCGGCACGTTCGCCGGCGGCGGTGGGGTCGGCGTCGTGACCGGCGGCGTGGTCGTGGAGGTGTCGGCGGTGGTCGTCGGGAGCGGCGACGGCACGGTCGTCGGGACGGGCTTGGGGGTGGGCGTGGGGATCGGGCTCGGGGTGGGGTCGGCCCCCGTCCCGCCCTCCGGCCCGCCCCCGCCGCCGGAGCCGTCGAACCGCGTGCTGTCGTTGATGTCGCTGAAGTCGGTCCTGGTGTCGAAGAACTTGTTGTGCAGGTACAGGCCGCCGGCCCCGATGGCGCCGCCGAGGACCGTGTCGAACACCGAGCTGGTGCCGGAGCCGACGAACGTCTCCCACTTGAAGTCCCACTCGCCCTCGAAGGCGCCCGTGACGAGGTACTCACCGACGGACTCGCTGACCGCGCCGACGACGAACGCGCCGCCCAGCTCGCCGGCCCCGTTCACCGTGAAGTTCCACTTGGGGTGGTTCTTGACGAAGCTGTCGAAGTTGTCGAACTGGTTCTTGAACCACTTCCCGAGGTGATCGCCGCCGAACTGGAGGATCGACCCGAGCGCGCCGACGACCGCGCCGAACGCCGCCGCCTTGCCGACGTCCTTCCAGTCGATCCCGTCGGGCCTGCGGCCGCCGGGGTTGAGCGCGATCTGCGCGAGCCGCACCGCGAGGGTCTGGAACGCCTCCGTGAAGGCCTCGGTGAACGACGGGGCGAGGTGCGTCAGCCGCAGCAGCCGGTCCATGATGATGAGCACGGCCAGCCGGCTGCGGGCCCGGGCCAGCATCATCTGGGAGACGGAGGTGCCGCCGGTGAACACGGCCAGCGCCGCCAGGATGGCCAGCTCGATGAGGAGCATGACGATCTCGGCGATGATCTCCCACTTCGCCGCCTGGATCTTCATCGAGTGGTCGACCTGGCCCGAGGCGATGTCGTCGAGCTGGTCGATCATCCGGTGCAGGTGGTTGACGCCGCCGTCGTTGGTCAGCAGCGAAAGGCCACGGACGTACTGGTCGCCGACGTTCTTGGGCAGCGCGGTGGCGGCGTCGCCGATCGACTTGTTGATCTCGTCGCCCAGGTCCCGGATGCCGCGGCCGAAGTCCTGGTAGAGCCTCCTGCTTTCGTAGGCGAGGTTCTCCCTGGCCTCGATCGGCATCTCGCCGATGAGGATCCAGAGCATCTTCCTGACGTCCTCAGGAAAGTTGATCTCCTGCACCCGAAACTCCACTCACCATGAACCGCCCGCGGCGGCGTCGTCCGTGACGCGATCGGACGGCGCCCGCCTCCGGGACCCGGCCGGAGCGGCGGTCCGCGTCGGACACCGCCGCCCCGGCCGGGGTACTGCCTCGCTGTACTTCCCGCCGGTAACTGCCTACCGCATTCTGCCTCGTCGCCTCAGTGGCGCCCGCCGCCGGTGTCACCGTTGCCGTCGCCGGTGGCCTCCTCGGTCCGGCGTGAGTGCTCGCGGATCCGCTCCGTGGAGTCGGTGCGGGTGGACTCGATGTTCTCCAGCGCCGCGAGCGTCGCGCCCACCAGGTTGTCCAGGGCCTCGTACAGCGTGGCGCTGATGTCCAGGCAGTACGCGTTGTTCTCCTCGTACTGCGGGCGGGCCTTCTCGGCGTAGTCGTCCGTCCAGCCGGGCCACGGCGTGAAGTACCGCTCCTGGCGGGTGAAGTCCTCGCCCAGCTTGCGGGCCATCACCGGCAGCGTCTTCATGTGCTCGATGCTGCGCCGGAGGTTGTCGGTGTTCGACTCGTACACGCCGCTCATGCCCGGCCCCTTCCCCGTGTCCGTCCGTCGTCGTCCTCGTGGATCTCGTCGCGCAGCCGGCTCCCGCCGCGCCTGCCGTGGCCGCCGTCGGCCCCGTCGCCCAGGACCGGGCCGAAGATGCGCTCCCAGTCGACGTCGACGCCGCGCAGCTCCGGGACCTCCGCGCTGGGCTCGGTCAGCGGCGCGAAGGTGTCCATCACCTCGCGGGCCATCTGTGTGCGGGCCCGGTCGACCGCCTCCATCACGGAGGCGGACAGCTGGGCGGCGTTCATCGAACGGTACTTGTTGTCCAGGAACTTCACCCCGGTCAGCTCCCCGCCGGGGCCGACGGTGACCTCGACGGCCCGGTCCCGGGAGCGGACGCTCGCGGCGGAACTCCTGAGCCGTTCCTCCGCCCGCGCCACCGCGGCCTGCACGTTCTCCAGCTCGGCCATCGCCTTGGCGATGCGCTGCTCCATCGGCTCCGTCACGGTGCCTCCCTCCGCTGTGCTGTGGGGTTCATCGGCCGATCACGGCGGGCGCGCCGCCCTCGTCGGTGCCCCAGACGTCGTCGTCCTCCTGCGCCCAGACCTCGCGGGCGCGGTCGCCGCTCTGGGTCTGGGTCTGGCCCGGACCGCCGGGGGCGCCGGCCCCGCCCATGCCCATGGGCATGAAGGGGCTGGAGCCGGTGGTCGCGGAGGCGCGCGGGGAGGACACCCGCACGTCGTTCTCCTCCGTCACGGACCGGGCGGCGGCGCCCGCGCCGCGGCGGCCACCGCGGCCGTTCGTCACCTGCGCCTCGTCGATGACGTTGCGGACGCGCTCGCCCTGCGACTGGTTGCCGGCACCCGCGCCGCCCATGCCTCCCATGCCGCCCATCGGCATGCCGCCCATGGGCATGCCGCCGGTGCCACTCGCGTCCGTGCCGCCGTTCAGGTCGCGCAGGCCGAGGCCGCCGGGCAGCGAGGCGGTGTTCAGCGGAGTGCCGACACGCCCCGTGTTCCCGTCCGAGGCCTGGGCGGCGTACGGCGAGTCGTAGGGGGACTCGTCGTACAGCTCCTCCTCGTAGTCGCCGAAGC
Organism: Streptomyces sp. CRN 30; assembly: GCF_034105845.1. Taxonomy (NCBI): domain Bacteria; kingdom Bacillati; phylum Actinomycetota; class Actinomycetes; order Kitasatosporales; family Streptomycetaceae; genus Streptomyces; species Streptomyces sp. CRN 30. The sequence continues at coordinate 10,889 of NZ_JAVRHI010000094.1, forward strand.
CGTAGGCCGGCGACGAGTAGGACGGGGAGGGCATCGAGTACGAGGAGGACGAGCCCGGTCCGGTGCCGGAGAGGGACGGCAGGTCGCCCAGGGAGCCGTTGAGGTTGCCCGACCGGACGGTGCCGTCGGGCAGCGTGGTCCTGCTGTTGCCGGTCTCCGGATCGACCTCGGTGACCGTGCCGTCGGGGAACTCGGTGACGATTCTGCCGTCCGAGTCGAGGTACGAGGTGCTGCCGTCCGGGTTGGTGAAGGGGTCGCCCGGGTTGAGCGGGCCCGTCTCGACCGTGCCGTCGGGCTGCGTGACCGTCGTCGTGCGCATCTCCGGGTCGATCTCCACCTTGGTGCCGTCCGGGTACTCCGTCACCTGCCGCCCGTTGTCGAGCGTGGTCTCGCTGCCGCCCGGGTTGGTCAGCGTGTCACCGGAGTAGGGCGAACCGATCCCGTCGATGCTGCCCACGATCGAGCTCAGGTCGCCGGCGTTGAGGTTGCCGGAGCTGACGGTGCCGTCGGGCTGGGTGGTCCTGCTGACCCCGGTGTCCGGGTCGACCTCGGTGACCGTGCCGTCCGGGTACTCCGTGACGATGTTGCCGTCCTCGTCGAGGTACGAGGTGCTGCCGTCGGGGTTGGGCAGCACGTCCCCGCGGTTCAGCGGGCCCGTCTCGACCGTGCCGTCGGGCCGGGTGATCGTCGCCTCGCCCGTCCTCGGGTCGATCTCCACCTTGCTGCCGTCCGGGTACTCCGTGACCAGCCGCCCGTCGTCGAGCGTGGTCTCGCTGCCGCCGGGATTGGTCAGCATGTCGTCGGTGTACGGGCTCGACCCGAGCTGATCGCGGATCGATCCCAGGCCGCCGTCGTTCAGTCCACCGGAGTCCACGACACCACCCGGCAGGTTGCTGTCGTTCAGGCCGCCGGAGCCCACCACGCCACCCGGGTTGAGGATGTCCTCGATGCTCGGGAGGTTGCCGCCGCCCGGGTTGAGCTGCCCACCGGCCTGCTGGAACGCCTGCTCCTGGCGGGCGATCGCCTCTTCCTGCTTCTGCCGCGCCTCGTCCTCCGCGGCCTGCCGCTCCGCCTCCCGCTTCTCCTGCTCGGTCAGCAACTGCTCCTGGCGCAGTTCCTGCTCGGTCTGGAGCTTGCGCTGCTCCTCCTGGGCCTGGGCCTGCCGCTCCTCGGCCTCCTTCTCCGCCTCCGCCTGCTTGGCCTCGGCCTCCTGCTCCTTGCGCTCCTGCTCGGCCTCCGCCTCCTGCTGCTTCTGCTCGGCCTCCTTCTCCTTGGCCTCCTGCTCGGCCTCCAGCTCGGCCTGCTTCGCCTCGGCCTCGGCCTCGGCCTCCTTGCGCTGCCGCTCCTGCTCCTTGCGGGCGGCGTCCTGGTCCGCGCGGCTCTGGTTGAACTGGCTTATCGACATCTGCTCCGCGCGAGCCTGGGCCTCCTCCTGCTTCTTCTGCGCCTCCTCCTGCTTGGCTTCCTGTTCGGCGCGCAGCTGTTCGGCCTTGGTCTCCGCCTCTTGCTGCTTCTGCTCGGCCTCCTGTTCCTTGCGTTCCTGCTCGGCCTTGGCCTCCTGTTCCTTCTGCTCCTGCTTGGCCTCCATCTCGGCCTGCTTCTGCTCGGCCTCCTTCTCCTTCTCCGCCTGCTTGGCCTCGGCCTCCTTCTCCTTGCGTTCCTGCTCGGCCTTGGCCTCGGCCTCCTTGGCCTCCTGCTCCGCCCGGAGCCGGGCCTCCTTCTCCTCGGCCTCCTTCTCCTTCTGCGCCTGCTTCTCCTCCGCCTCCCTCTCCTTGCGCTCCTGCTCGGCCTTGGCGGCGGCCTCCTTCTCCTCGGCCTCCTTCTCCTTGCGCTCCTGCTCGGCCTTGGCCTCCTCGGCCTGCTGCTTCTGCCAGGCCATGAACTCGTCCTGCTTGCGCTGCGCCTCCGCCGCGGCCTCCTCGGCCTCCTTCTCCTTCCGCTCGGCCTCCTCCTTCTCCAGCTCGGACTTGTCCTCCTGGTAGGAGCTGGTGAGGCTGTCCTCGCCGCGGGTGCGGATCGAGCCGAGGTCGAAGTTCTTGGAGCTCCAGGCCCTCGAGATGGAGTCGAGCGCCTCGTTGGCGGGGCCCTCGAGGTCCTTGATGATGGAGGCCTGCCAGTTCTGGACGGCCCGTTCGCCCACGGCCTTCCAGGTGCTCAGGTCGTCCAGCTGACCGAAGTTGTCGGACTTGCCGTGCCGGGTGGCCGTCTGGCTGAAGTTGGCATCGGCGTGGTACGTCGTGTAGTAGCTCCCGTAGGCGCCACCGCTGTAGTTCACCTTGTAGGAGATCTGCGTGATGTTGTTCTCCCACACGTGGTCGGTGATCTCCACGAGCAGGTCGTTCAGGAAGGTCAGCGGGTTGCCCTTGAGCAGCTCCCAGGTCGCCCACTCGGACCACAGGTCGTAGGCGGCGGTGCGGAACGCACTGCGGGCGTCGCGGATCTCGTTGCCCTGCTTCGACTTGCCGCCCTCGGCGCCCAGGTCCTTGGCGTAGCCCTCGTACTGCCGGTTGAGGGTGTCGATCAGGTGCCAGAAGACGCCGGCCGCCTGGCCCCGCCAGGCGTCGTGCTGCTCGGTGCCCACGCGGCGCTGCCATTCGGCGATGGTCTGCTGCCGCTCCTGGAAGAACTGGGCGACCCGGTCGAAGGCCCCCGCCGTGAGGTCGAAGGACTTCAGGGAGACGGCCGCCTCCTCCAGGACGTTCACGCCGTTCCACGAGAAGCCGTGGCTGCCGGAGTCGTAGTTGTTGAGCACCGCCTCCAGCGCCCGGCCGGTGCCGTAGGCGTACTGGGTGACCGGGCCGGTGGTCCAGACGGCCTTGTCGCCGCTCAGGCCCAGGTGGTTGTCGTACTGGCTCTTGAACTCGCCGCCCTCGACGACACCGCCCTTCGGGCCGTCGCTGCCCTTGTGGCCGAGCATGGTGATGCGGGCCTTGTACATCGAGACCTGGTCACCCGAGCCCGGGTCGTCCCCGCCCGTCTTGTAGAAGGGGATGACGAAATCGGTGTTGTTGATGTCGTAACCGGCGTTGTCGATACGCCATTGGAAGTCGTCGGGATCGACGTAGTCGACGCTGCCCTGCTTGCTGATCTCCACCTTCATCTGCGGGATGCCCTCGTTGCCCAGCAGACTGTCGAAGAGCGTGTGCCGGTCCGGCGCCTTGTAACCGGTGAGCAGGTGGATCGCCTTGTTCCACGCGTCGTTGTCCGACGTGAGCGGCTTGACGTTCGAGTCGTCGTACATCGGTGTGGGCATGATCAGGGCTCCGTAGACAGGCGAGGGGGGCGGAGGTCGGGGCGGGCGGCGGACGGGGGCGGCTGGTCCTAGTCCTCCTCGTCGCTGCTGCCGCTGCCGCCCAGGGAGTCGTCGACGTCCTCGAAGATGTCGAGCAGCTTGTCGCCGTCGATCTTGGCGAGGTTGTCGCCCTGGGTCTTGAACAGCTTGTCGATGCTGGTGGCCAGGTTGTCCTCGATGTCCTCGAAGAGGACCTTCTGGTGCTCCAGGATCGTGTCGATCGCCTCCATCAGCTCCCTGATGGCTTCGACGAGCGTCTTGCCGTTCGTCCGGCCGTCGCTGGACAGGCCGCCGATGATCAGGGGGATCTGGTTCTCCACCGAGCCGGTCAGCCACTCCTCGGGAGCCGCGCCGCCCGGCATCAGGTTCGCCAGCGCGGGCACGACCTCCCCGCTCGCGTCGACACCGTCGTCCAGGATCTTCTTCAGCTCGTTGCGGAAGTTGAGGATGTCGTGGTTGAGGAAGTTCTCCAACCAGGCCTTGTCGAGGTTGACCGTCGTGCTGTCCGCCATGTCCTTCTCCTGCTGGGGCTGTCGCTACCGGGGCGCCGGGCGGCCGGCCCACCGTGGGTCGCGGCGGACCGACGCCCGGGGTCGAGCATGGGGTCGGCGCGGCTCAGCGGCCGACGCGGACCTCGCTCCACAGCTGGGTGAGGGACTTCTCGCTGTACTGGTAGTTGTCGGAGACGTCCGTCAGCAGCCGGGAGTGGTTCTCCAGCAGGTTCTTCATCGCCTCGACGGCGTTGTTCCAGGCGGCCTGCTTCTCGCTGTAGACCTCGCGGTCGTCACCTTCCCAGGACTGCTTCAGCGCCTGGAGTTCGGCGTCCAGGTTGGTCAGGATGCTGGCGATCGCCCGGGTCTGCTGGATCATGTCGTCCGCCGCGTTGGTCATGTGGCGGTAGTCGACGTAGATCTGTCCGTCGGTGAAGTCACTCATAAGAGCCTCGTCTTGTCGCGGGGTGGGGAAGTGTGGGACGGGCGGCAGCGGCGCTCCGGCTCCGGGCCGGAACACCGTCCGGGATCAGCCGCTCAGCGCGTCGAAGATGCTCTGCGACTGGGTGTACGCGCTGTTGATTGACTCGTTGTTGGAGCCCTGGGTCAGGCCCTGGACCCGGAGGGTCTCGTTGAGGGTCTCCACCATGTCCCGCAGGTTCTTGGAGATGACCTCGGCCTGGTCGTCCCACAGCTTCAGCAGGTCCTGGAAGGCCTTGCCGTCCGAGCCCTTGAGCCCGGAGGACAGGTTGAACTTCATGTTCTCGACATCCTGGCGGCAGTTCTGCACGCCGGTGAAGGCCGACTCCAGGGCCTGGATGCCATTCCGGGTCGCCTGCTCCTCTGACTGCTGGAAGCCTGACATGTACCGCACCTCCTGTGATTGCGCCGCCTGACCCCGGCACCTGGCCGGCCTGCGGCCGGACGCGGACGGCGGCCATCCGCAGAGCAGGGGAACCGTTCCTTCGCTCGGAGCAGTTGATCAGACCTTAGCGAAAGTGACCGCAGTACAGTCGCACACCATTTCTACAACTTCCGTTTCATGAGCTTTCTTTGAGGTAGCTTCACGTTCCGGTAACCACTTTTTTCCTGATCGACGCAGCGTTACCGCCGGATCATCCCGCCGCGTCCGACCCGTCCGCTTTGCCTTCCGCATCGCTCTTCGCGCCGGTTTCGGACGTGGTCGCGCAGGACGCGCCCGTCGTCCTGGCCCGTCCGGCCGTGGCCGCCTGCGTGCCGAGGTCCGGACCGGTCGGCAGCATGGACAGCAGCGGCGACGGGAGCCCCCGGGCCTGTCCGGCGCTGTAGCCGAGTGCGGTCAGGGACTCCTCGTCGGCGATCCGGTACTTCATGCCGCCGTCGGTCACGAGGTAGACCGTGTCGCCGACGGCCCCGCCGCCCGCGCCCAGGGCGTGCACCAGCGCGCCGCCGCCCGCCCGTACGGTGATCCGGTCGACCGGTACGCAGGCGGGCGTCAGCTCCTCCGGCGTGGGCTGTGCGGCCGGGCCGAGCCCCGACTGCGCGGACACGGCGACGCTGACCCGGGTGCCCGAGCCACCGCTCTCGATCCGCGCACAGGCGATCTGCCCGGACTCCAGCACCACGGCCTTGGGCGGCACGTCGGGCAGGGCCCCGCGTTCCGTCCCCGCGCCGTCCGCCGTACGGCCCTCCAGCGCGTCCGCGCCCAGCTGCACCGCGGTGGGGGCCTGCTCGCCGTACGCCTTCTCGCGGGTGTCCGGGTCGCCGAGCACCAGGGCCGCGACGGTCGCGGTGAGGGGGACGAGGCCCTCCTCGCGCAGCAGGTAGTAGCGGGCGTCCGAGCCGGGCGCCGTCACCTGGAAGACCTGGCCGATCCGGGTCTCCTGGCCGCCGAGCTCCGGGCCCTGCTCGCCACGCCCCGGCACGGCCGGCGGGGACAGGTCCGGACCCGCCGGCAGGGAGTTCAGGAACGCCGACGACACCCCCACCCGCGGGGTGCTGTCGTAGCCGAGGGAGCGCGAGGCACCGCGTTCGTCGTCCAGGCGCAGCCGGGTGCCCCGCCACACCAGGTAGTCGGCCTCGTCCGGGCCGGTGACCACCAGGGCCTGCGCGGCGCCCAGGCCCGTGCCGTCGGTGGACGCGCCCACGGCGAGGACCGTGCTGGTCCTGCCCGACTCGGTGGTGGAGCAGACCTGCCACGGCCCGGTGTCGAGGTCGCCGGCGGCGGGCAGCGCGTCGGGAGCCCCGGGGATGCCCACCGGCGCCCCGTGCGCGACGCCCGCCAGGGAGCCGGCGCCGACCGAGGCGACCTTCATGTCGGCGCCGGCCAGCAGGCGCGCGGAGGCGTAGTTGCGCACCGGCCGCAGACGGCCGTCCAGGTAGAGGGAGCGGGACCCGGTGTCCTTGTTGACGACGACGGTGCCCGCCTCCCGCCAGGAGTCCTTGGTGCCGGGCTTGAACAGGCCCAGCACGAAGGCGCCGGCCGACACCAGCACGGCGATCACCACACCGATGGCGACGCCCCGGTTGGTCCTGCCCTGCGGGCTCTCCGGGGCGTCCGGATCACTGCGCAGCATGGCGGAGGTGAGCCGCCCCATGACGAACATGTGGGCCTGGACCTGGTCACGTTTGTTCTGCACCGCGGCCTCCCTCAGCCGTTGAGGGACCGCAGGGCCCCGTAGACACCGAGCACCCACAGCACCAGCGGCAGCAGGGCGATGGCCGTCGCCGAGTGCAGCAGTTCGGCTCCGCGGCCCCAGTACGGCACGATCCGGCGGCCGGGCACGGTCCAGGAGGCGATGGCGATCCCGGCCGTCAGGGCGAGCAGCCCGACAACGGTGAGCAGCCGCCCGAGCGAGCCGGCGGCGTGCGCCTGGGAGAACACCAGCAGGGCCAGGCCCCAGGTGCCGGGCACCACCAGGGACAGCCGCTGCCAGACGTTGCCCAGTCCCCGGGAGTGCAGGAGCAGCAGCAGGGTCAGCGCCAGGGTCGTGAACACCTCGGCCAGTCCGGGGAGGCGGGCCAGGACGGTCAGGCAGCCGAGGCAGACCAGGCCGACCGCCGCGTACAGCGCGCTCATCCAGCCGTCCGCCAGCACCGAGCGGCTCGCCACGACATCGGTGGGATGCGGTTCGATGCCCTCCTGCAGTTGCTGGGCGTTGGTCGGCAGCGGGGGCATGCGCAGCCCGGCCATCCGGAAGGAGAGGCTGGGCACGAAGGCGCCGAGGATCACGGCGAGCAGCGCGGTGATGCCGGCCACCTCATGGGCCGAGAGGCCGGCGGCGAGCATCACGGCGGCGGCCAGCGCGCCGAAGGCGGCGACCACGGCGGGCGCGAGGAACAGGGCGGCGTACGCGGCCACCACGGCCAGCGCGAGCACCGCTCCGCCCGCCCCGGCGGCGGCCGCGGCGA
>NZ_JAVRHI010000095.1:0-5262 GCF_034105845.1 Streptomyces sp. CRN 30
CCTCGGCCGGCGCCGCGGCGATCAGCCCGGCGGCGAAGCTGCCGTGTCCGACGCAGTCGCCGCTCGCGCCGCCGGCCGTCTCCACGCGGCCGTCCAGGGCCGGGATCGAGGCGCCGACGCCGGTGTCCACCACCGCCACGGTCACCCCGGCGCCCTGGGACTGCTGCCACGCACGGGACAGGCCGAGGGCGCCGGTGGTCCACGGTGCGTTCTCCGCGGTCCGTTCCGACGCCCCGGCGCACGCCTCGTCCGCGGCCAGCTCCGAACGGACGACCGGCAGTTCCACCGGGTCGGCGGCGACGGCGGGGGTGGCACCGGCGGCGAACAGGGGTACGGCGGCCAGCACGGCGGCAGCGGCCGCACGCGCGGGGGTGGGGTCGCGTCGCATGGCGGGCATCCTATGCCGCCCGCCGGCGGCCCTCCGTCCGGGCCCCTCTGGGCGACCTGTCCGAAACGTCCAGGTGAACACCCTTGACCCGCCTGGAAGATGACCGGGACCCTCACGTAGCCTGCACTCCGGCGCGTCCCGCCGTCCCACAGGGCCGACCGCGGCGCCGGAGCGAGGAGGATCAAGCTTGTCACGGCAGTTGCTCACCGTCGGCCCGGACCAGCCGGACACTTACCGGACGATCGGTGAAGCCCTGGCTCAGGCGCGCAGCGGCGCGGTCGTCCGGGTCAAGCCCGGCCGCTACCCGGAGAACCTGACCGTCCGCACCCGGGTGACGATCGTCGCCGAGGGGGAGCGCGGCAGTGTCGAGATCTGCCCGCGCAAGGGCAGCGCGGTCGTCCTGGTCGCCGACGCGGTCATGCTCACCGACCTCACGCTGCGCGGCGGCTCCGAGGACGTACCGGTCGTCGACGCGGCCCGCGGCCAGGTCGCGATGGACGGCTGCACGATCGTAGGGTCCGGCTGGACCGCCCTGCTGGCCCGCGAGTCCGGCTCCCTGGCCATGCGCGGCTGCCGGGTCAGCAACCCGGACGGCGCCGGTGTCGTGGACACCACCGACACCGGCAGCGTCCTCGTCGACTGCGTGCTGGAGAACCTGGCCACCACCGCCGTGGTGATCAGCGAGAACGGCCGCACCACCGTACGGGACTGCCGGATCCGCGACGCCCGCGGCAACGGCGTGCTCACCAACGGCGAGGCGCAGGGCCTCGTCGAGGACTGCGACATCTCCGGCACGGAGAAGCCCGCGATCGCCCTGGAGGGCAGCAGCACCACCCGCGTGCAGCGCGTCCGGGTGCACGACGCGGCCGTCGGCGTGTACGTCACCAGCGCCTCGCGCCCGGTGCTCGAGCAGGTGACGGTCACCGACACGACCGGCCCCGGTTTCGTGCTGGCCTCCGGTGCCGATCCGGAGGTGCTGCGCTGCCGTGCCTCGCGCACCAAGGGCAACGGACTGGCCGTCACCGAGCGCTCCCGCGGCACCTTCCGTGAGTGCGAGTTCGACGGCTCGGGCGGCCCGGCGATCCGCGTCATCGGCAACAGCACGCCGGCCCTGACCGACACCGCCGTGCGCGACTGCGCGGACGCCAAGGGCGCGGTGGTGCTGGAGGAGGAGTCGGCCGCCGAGTTCGACCGGCTGGAGATAGCCGACGTGGCCGGCGTCGCCATCCTGATCAAGGGCGGCGGCAACCCGCTGGTCCGCCGGGCCAGGATCGCCTCGCCCGGCGGGACCGGTGTCGAGATCCTCGACGACGGCCGCGGCCGGCTGGAGAACTGCGAGATCGAGAACGCCGGCGGGGCCGGCGTCCGGGTGTCCGGCGGCGGCAACCCGCACCTGCGGGACACCACCGTGCGCGGCGCCGCCGACGCCGGGCTCCACTTCGGCGCCGACGGCCGGGGCACGGTCCGCGACTGCCGGATCCACGACGCCGGCGCCTCCGGCATCGCCGTGGACAAGGCCGGCGAGGTGTCCGTCCTGCGCACCGAGGTCACCGGCTCGGGCGCGCACGGCGTGATGGCCGTGGACGGGGCCAAGGCCACCCTCGACGCCTGCGTCGTCACGGGCAGCCTCGGCGACGGCATCCGCGTCGACACCACCGAGCAGGTCACCGTGTCGGGCTGCGCCGTGCGGGACAACCGGGGCGCCGGGCTGAAGCAGACCCGGGCGAGCGACCGGTGCACCGTTGCGGACCTGACCAGCGCGGGCAACGGAGCTCCCGACGTGTGGGGGGCCGACGTCGCCGGCGCCTCGGCCGCGGGCGAGGCGGGCGGCGGCCGCAACCGCGCCGCGAAGGCGGCCCCCGCGGGACCGCTGGAGGAGCTGGAGTCGCTGATCGGCCTGGCCGACGTCAAGCACCAGGTCCGCACCCTGGTCAACCTCAACCAGCTGGCGCAGCGCCGCACCCGGCTCGGCATGCCGGTACCGCCGATGAGCCGCCACCTGGTCTTCTCCGGCCCGCCCGGCACCGGCAAGACCACCGTCGCCCGGCTCTACGGCGGCATTCTCACCGACCTGGGCGTGCTGCGCTCCGGGCACCTGGTCGAGGTGTCCCGGGCCGACCTCGTCGCGCAGGTCATCGGCGGTACGGCGATCAAGACGACCGAGGCGTTCAACGAGGCGCTCGGCGGTGTGCTGTTCCTGGACGAGGCGTACACGCTGCTGTCGGACGGCAAGGGCAGCGGCGCCGACTTCGGCCGCGAGGCGATCGACACCCTGCTGAAGCTGATGGAGGACCACCGCGAGGAGGTCGTGGTCATCGCCGCCGGCTACACCGACGAGATGGCCGACTTCCTCAACTCCAACCCGGGCCTGGCCTCGCGCTTCACCCGCACCATCGAGTTCGCCAACTACTCGGTGGAGGAGCTCGTCACGATCACCGAGCGGATGTGCGAGGCCCACCACTACGAGCTGGACCCGCGCACGCTGGACGCCCTCGCCCAGCACTACGGCCGGATGGAGCGGGACGCCACCTTCGGCAACGGCCGCGCCGCGCGCCGGGTGTTCGAGGAGATGGTGGACCGGCAGGCGTTCCGGCTCGGCTCGATGGCGGACCCGGCCGAGGCCGACCTGTCGCTGCTGCTGCCCGAGGACGTCGGCGTCGACAAGGAGGCCGCGGGCCAGGAGACGACCAGCTCCGAGGAGCTGCTCGGCCGGCTCGACGCCATGATCGGCCTCGGGGCCGTCAAGCGCGAGGTGACCGACCTGGTGAACCTGCTGGCCACGGCCCGGCAGCGGCGCGCGGCCGGACTGCCCACGCCGAAGATCAGCCAGCACCTGATCTTCTCCGGCCCGCCCGGCACCGGCAAGACCACCGTCGCCCGCCTCTACGCGGAGCTGCTGCACTCCCTGGGCGTGCTGCCCAAGGGGCAGCTCGTGGAGGTGGCCCGCGCCGACCTCGTCGGCCGGTACGTCGGTCACACGGCGCAGATCACCAAGGAGGCCTTCGACCGGGCGCTGGGCGGCGTGCTGTTCATCGACGAGGCCTACACCCTCACCCCCGAGGGGGCGACGTCCGACTTCGGCCGCGAGGCGGTGGAGACGCTGCTGAAGCTGATGGAGGACCACCGGGACGAGATCGTCGTCATCGCGGCCGGCTACACCGCCGAGATGCAGCGGTTCCTGGACTCCAACCCCGGTCTGTCCTCGCGGTTCACCCGCACCGTGGAGTTCGAGAACTACACCACCGAGGAACTGGTCGGCATCATCACGACGCAGGCCGCGGACTCCGGTTACGACTGCCCGCCCGAGACGGTGGAGGTGCTGGAGCGGTACGTGGCGGCGATCCCGCGCGACCGCAACTTCGGCAACGCCCGCACCGGGCGCCGCCTGGTGGAGACGATGATGACGCGGCAGGCCCGGCGGATCGGCACCCTGGCCGCGCCCGGCCTGGACGACCTGCGGCTGCTGCTGCCCGAGGACCTCCCGGCGGACGACCCCGCCGGGGTGCCGCGCTGAGCCGGGGGAGCGGAGGCGCACCGGAAATGCCGAAGACGGGGAGGAACCGATGACGGACACATCCACCCACCTGGACCCGGCGGCACCCGAACCGGTGCACGTCACCCGGTGGGAGGACGGTGACTCCGCCGGGGCCCCGGCCGCCGTCCTGGTGCACGGGATCCTCACCTGGGGCGACGACGAGCGGTACGGCTTCGCGGCCCAGCGTCCGCTGGCCGACCGCCACCGGCTGCTGGTGATGGACCGCAGGGGCTACGGGCGCAGCCCGGACATCGCGCACAGCGACTGGGCGGCCGACGCCGAGGACGTCATCGGCCTCCTCGGCGACGGCGCCCACCTGGTCGGGCACGCCTACGGCGGGGTGAGCGCCATGGCCGCCGCCGTGCGCCGCCCCGACCTGGTCCGCTCGCTCACCCTCGTCCAGCCCGGCGCGCTGCGGCCGGCCGCACGCCACCCCGTCGTCGCCGAGGCGCTGGCCCGGGCCCGCGCGGCCACCGCGGCGCTGCCCGCCGGCCTCACGCCCGAGGAGTTCCTCCGGGCGGCCACCGAGTCGGTCGGCATGGCGACGCCGGAGCCGACCCCGGCACGGCTGCGCGCCGCGGCCACCACCATGAACGAACGCCCCTGCTGGGACGCGGACATCCCGCTCGGACCGCTGGCCGACGCGCCCTTCCCCAAGTTGATGATCTCCGGTGACTGGGCGGGGGCGCCCGAGGCGTACCGGAAGTACGCCGGGGAGCCGCTGATCGCCTGCGCCGGCCACATCGCCGAGGTGATCGGCGCGGAGCACCTGGTCGTGCCCGGCTACTACCCGCACACGCAGCAACCCGGACGGGTCAACGCCGCACTGCGGGAGCTGTGGGACCGCGCCGAACGGGCGTGATCACTGACGGTGCCGCCGGCCGCCCGCCGGTCGGCCGGGGGCGCGAAGCGGCCGAGGCGCCGCGCATAGCGCGCGGGCGGGAGCGGACGGCGCGAGGATCGGTGGATGGGTGTGCTGCCACCGGTCCTCTTCGCGTTCCTCGCCGCGTTCAGCAACGCGCTGGCCACCGTGCTACAGCGGCGGGCCGCGCTGAGCGTGCCGCAGACCCGGGGGTTCCGGCCGGGGCTGGTCGTCGATCTGCTGCGGCAGCCGGTCTGGCTCGCCGGGATGCTGGCCGTCGTCGTCGCCGCGGCGGGACAGGCGGCGGCCCTGGCGACGGGCCCGCTGTCGCTGGTCCAGCCGCTGTTCGTGCTCGAACTCCCGCTGGCCCTGCTGCTCGCCTCGCTGATGACCGGCAACGGGCTGCCCGCGTCGCTGTGGGCGGCCGTGGCCGCGGTGGTCGGCGGGCTCGGGCTGGCGCTGGCGACGGCCGCACCG
>NZ_JAVRHI010000096.1:0-9294 GCF_034105845.1 Streptomyces sp. CRN 30
GGCGCCCGCGCGCCCGGAGCGTGCGCCCCGTCTGCGCCCGCTCCTCGCACCGCTGGCCACCGCGACGGCCGCCGCGGCGCTCGTCGTGGCGTCGCTCTTCGCGGTCCAGGCGCACCGGACGGAGGAGCGGCTGGAGGCCGAGCGCGCTCTGGCGCGTGAGATCGCCCACGTTCTCGCCGCCCCCGACGCCCGCGCGGCCGGCGAACGGGACGCCGTGGGCCGCGGAATCGGAGTAGTCGCCTCCGCCCAGGAGGGGAGCGCCGTCGTGACCCTGAGCGGGCTGGGCGAACCACCGGGCCGCCGCGTCCACCAGCTGTGGCTCACCCGGCCCGACGCCCCACCGCACTCCCTGGGCCTCTTCGAGGGCGACACGCCCTTGGTCGCGAGCGGAATGGACGCCGACGCGGTGTCACTCGCCGTGACGGTGGAACCCGACGGAGGGTCACCACGGCCCACCAGCCAGCCAGTTGTTCAACTCGCCCTGGATTCGGTCGGATTCGGAGAGTGATCGCCGCCGCCTCACAGGGTAGAAGAATGCCGTGACCGCGATACACGAGTGCCCCAAGGGGGCGATAGGGTTACTCTGCCCGGGCCGGGTGGACGCGTACGGGTGGGGAGTGACATGGAACAGATAACAGCGCGCAGGGCGCGAGTCCCTGCGATCACCTGCGGGAGCAGCGCGACCAGTTCGCGCCTCGACCGACATCTCTCGGTGCTGGCCGGTCCGCCCGTGCCGCAGCGCGAGGCGGCCGAGGCGACGTCCCTGATGCGCGAGATAACCGCACGCAGCCCGCACCAGCGCGGTGGCAGGGGAACCCGGGTGCACCGGGTGTCGCTGTTCGCCCCGCTGCGCCGCCTGCGCCGCTCGCTGTTCGGCGGCCGCTGAGCACCAGGGCCGACGGTCCGCTCGTACCCGTCGGTCCCGCAGTACGGAAGCCCGCGCCCGGCCCGCCGGGCCACCCACGCGCAGCGCTGCGCTCGAGTCGTCCGTCATCCCCACGGCCCGCAGCAGCCGGCGTCCCGGTGTGCCCCCGGGCGCGGGTCCCACGTTCCTTCCGTGCCCCCGGCCTTCCGCGCCCCCGTACCCACCCGGCGCGTGACCGGGGGCCGCGGTGTTCCGCCACCTGCCGCCCTCTTCAGAGCAGCGCGAACTGGCCCCCAGGGCCCTCCTCCTGATGGTCCAGGACGGATGCGGGCCGGCGTGCGGAGTCCGGCACCGGCAGGACGCCGGCCGCCCGCAGTCCGGCCGCGGTGATCGGGTCCCGCCCGTCTCCGGCCTCGTCCCTTGCCTCGGTTCCGTCCTCCGCCCCGTCTCCCGCTCCGTCCTCGGCGAGCAGGGCCAGCACGGTGATCAGTTCCAGCAGTTCGGAGGTCCAGGTCTGCGGCCACCCGGTGGGGCGCACCGCCTCCAGGGTGCCCGGCGCGGCCCCTTCCGTGCGCCGGGCGAACCACGCCTCGATGACCCTGACCCCGCCGACGTGGAAGTCCCACGCCGCCGGGGGCACGGGAGAGATGCGGCCGTCGCCGACCAGCAGGGTCTCCTCCGCGCGGTCGTAGAGCGGCTGCGGCGGCCGCGGCGGCAACGGGGCGCGGACGTACGGGCGGCGGCCGCCCGGGAGCTTGGGGCGCTCGCCGTTCCGCCGCATCAGCCACAGCGCCCGGTGCCCCGCCGCGACGCCCGCACGCCACATGTCGGGGTCCGCGGTCAGCGGGACCTTGATGCCGTCGGCCCCCGGGCGGGCGGCGCTCACGATCCAGGCAAGGACGTCGAGGGGGTCCGGGGCGGCGCCCAGGCGTGCGGCGAGGTGGGCGGTCAGGCCGGGGGCGAGGTTGGGCTCGGCGCCGCCCGGCCGCCGGTACAGCGGGCGGACCCGGCCGGCGCGCGGACCGTGCGCCGGGTGCAGCGGCAGCAGGGACGACGCCAGCAGTACCGGCCCCGGGGAGCCGGGCACCGCCGCCTGCTCGACGACGAACACCTGCTCCGCGTCCCGCACCCGCCACAGCTCGGGCCGCGCAGCGTCGATCAGCCGGTGGTCGGGGATGAGCCACTGCTCGTCGAAGGGGGCGGCGAGGACGCGTACGGGCTCCGGGCACGGGCCCGACTCGCGGATCAGCCGCGCGGTGCCGCCCGACCGCCCCGGCAGCCGCCCCACGGCCGTGTACGGGGTACGGGAGCGCGTCGGCTCGAACAGGGCCTCGCGCTCCGGGCCCTCGGCCCTCACCAGGGCGTCCCAACGGGCCGTCAGCGAGGCCGCGTCGGGGGCCGCCGGCCACCCCCGGCCGAGCCGCGGCGGTGCGACGGACCACGGCATGAGGTCCGCCAGCAGCGGAGCGTCGTCGTGCGTCACGCTGGGCATCGTACGACGCCCCCCGCCGCCGCCGATCCGGGTCAATGGGCGTCCAGGGTCACCGTGAAGGAGAAACGGTCCCCGCGGTAGTGGATCACCGCGACGTCCAGCACCCGGCCGTCCTCGCCGTACGTCACGCCCGTGTAGTGCAGGATCGGGCTGAGCAGCGGCACTTGGAGCAGCCGGGCCGTCTCCGGGTCCGCGAGACGGGCCTGCACCGTGTCCGTGATGCGGGCGATGCCCACGCCCACCGCGTCCCGCAGCACCTTCGTCATCGGCCAGCGGACCAGGTCCTCCCGGTCGATGCGGGCGGCGAGTTCGGGGCGGACGTAGTTGCGGGCGTGGTTGGTCGGCTCGCCGGTCCGCTCGTCGCCGCGCAGCCGGTGGTACGTCGCCACCTCGGCCACGCCCGGGAAGTGGTCGGCGAGTTCGCCGGGCGGGGCGGCCGCTCCGCAGTCCAGCAGTTCGGTCGTCATCCCCGACTGCTGGGCCACGATCGCGTCCACGGAGCCGAGCAGCCGTACGGGGCTGCCGCGCCGCGCGCTCGGCTCGATGAAGGTGCCGCGCCGGCGGTGCCGGGTGATGAGCCCCTCGTCCTCCAGCTCCTTCAGCGCCTGCCGCATGGTCAGCACGCTCACCCCGTAGTGCCCGGCGAGCTGTTCCTCGGTCGGCAGACGCAAGGGGGCCTGGGGCGGCCGGCCGAGGATCGAGGCCCGCAGGGACTGTGAGACCTGGTACCAGAGCGGCAGCTTGCGGTTCAGGACGATCGAGTCCGGCGCGAATGACGTCACGACGGTATCCGTACCGGTCGCGAGCGTTCAGTGCAATGTCCCGAAGTGACGCTCGAGTCCCGACCACACGTCGTCGTACCGCTGTTGCAGGTGCCGTGCCCCGGCCGCCTGCCCGGTGAGCACGAGGGGCCACCGGGTCTCGAACATGAACGCCAGCCCGTCCTCGACCTTCTGCGGCCGCAGCTCGGCGGAGCTGGCCCGGTCGAACGTCTCCCGGTCCGGACCGTGCGCCGACATCATGGTGTGGAGGGAGCTCCCGCCCGGCACGAAACCGCCCTTCCCGGCCGTCTTGGCGTCGTACGCCCCCTCGACGAGCCCCATGTACTCGCTCATCACGTTGCGGTGGAAGTACGGCGGCCGGAACGTGTCCTCGCCCACCAGCCAGCGCGGCGCGAAGACGACGAAGTCCACGCCGGCCAGCCCGGGGGTGTCGGACGGCGAGGTGAGCACCGTGAAGATCGACGGATCCGGGTGGTCGTAGGAGACGGACCCCATCACATTGAAACGGCGCAGGTCGTAGACGTACGGCACGTTGTTCCCGTGCCAGGCGACCACGTCGAGCGGCGAGTGTCCGTACGTCGCCCGCCAGAGGTTGCCGCAGAACTTGTTGACCACCTCCACCGGGCCCTCCACGTCCTCGTACGCGGCGACCGGGGCCAGGAAGTCCCGGGCGTTGGCCAGGCCGTTGGCGCCGATCGGGCCGAGGTCGGGGAGGCGGAAGGGGGCACCGTAGTTCTCGCACACGTAGCCGCGTGCGGCGTTGTCGAGGAGCTCCACCCGGAAGCGGACGCCGCGCGGGACCAGCGCCACGTGACCCGGCTCGGCGGCCAGCAGCCCGAACTCCGTGCGCAGCAGCAGCCCGCCGCGCTCGGGCACGATCAGCAGCTCGCCGTCGGCGTCGCTGAACACCCGCTCCATCGACACGTCCGCGTGGTACAGGTGCACCGCCATGCCGGTGCGCTGGGTCACGTCCCCGTTGCCGCCCAGGGTCCACAGGCCGGCCAGGAAGTCCGTGCCCGCGGGCGGCTCGGGCAGCGGGTCCCAGCGCAGCCGGTTCGGGTCGGGCACCGTCTCCGTGAACGGGCCCGTGCGCAGCGCGCCGTTGTCCGCGCGCGTGAACGCGGGATGCGCGGCCGACGGCCGGATCCGGTACAGCCACGAGCGCCGGTTGTGCCCCCTCGGCTCGGTGAACGCCGAACCGCTCAGCTGCTCCGCGTACAGCCCCGAGGGCGGGCGCTGGGGCGAGTTGCGGCCGACGGGGAGGGCCCCGGGCACCGCCTCCGAGCTGTGTTCGTTGCCGAAACCGCCGAGGTGGGTCAGTGCCTCGGCGGTCTTCCTCGCGTCCCCGGTCATGATCGCTCCCTCGCCCCTGATTCCTCTGTAGAACCGTAGGATTCGATGGGGGCGGAACACAAGGGGTATGCGCGCCACTTGCGGGACGCGCGCGGGGCAGGTACGGGGCGGCGGACCGTGGAGCTCCTCGGAACGCGCGGACGGCGCGGCACGTTGGAACGGGCAGAAGACCGACCCCAGGAGGATCCGCTTGTCAGAGCGGTGCTCTAGTCTCCCCGGCATGTCGTGGACGCACGGATGTGCCACCGGGCGACACGGACGAGAGGGGGCGGAGCGACCGTGGGGAACTCGAGAGGGGCGTGCCGGAGACGCGCGCCGGGGTCCGGCCCGGCGACGAGGAGGGCGGGGACGTACGGCTGACCGTGTCCGTCCCGTCTTCCTCGCAGGCCCACAACAAGGCCCGTAGCAGGGCCCGCACCAAGGTCCGGCCCGACGGGCGCCGCCGTACCCGGCGCCCGTCGCGACCCGGGGGAAAGAGATCATGAAGCCCGAGCACCAGGCGACCTCGCTGCGCCGCGCGCCCGTGCAGCGCCGTAGCGCCGAACGACTGACCAGAATCCTCGACGCCTGCGCCGAACTCCTCGACGAAGTGGGTTACGACGACCTGAGCACCCGGGCCGTGGCCCTGCGCGCGGGTGTCCCCATCGGCTCGGTCTACCGTTTCTTCGGCAACAAGCGCGCCATGGCCGACGCCCTCGCCGAGCGCAACCTCGACCGCTTCACCGAACGGGTCGCCGAACGCCTCGAGGGGAAGCTCGACGGGGACTGGCGCACCGCCATGGACGCCGTCCTCGACGAGTACCTCGACATGAAGCGCACCGCCCCCGGCTTCGCGCTCGTCGACTTCGGCAACCAGATACCCGTCGGTGCCCACCGCGAGGCGCCCAACCACCGCGTCGCCGACCGCCTCATCGAACTCCTCGCGGGCTATGTCGGCCGGGCGCCCGACCAGGACCTGCGCCGCACCTTCCTGGTCGCCGTGGAGACCGCCGACTGCCTGGTCCACCTCGCCTTCCGGGCCGCACCGGGCGGCGACGAGCGGATCGTCGCGGAGATGCGGGCGCTGCTGCGGGCCTATCTGGGGCGGGTGCTGGACTGAGCGCGCGGGCGCACGCGGGTGTGCGCGGGCGCACGCGAGCACTGCGAACGCCACGAGCGCCCACCGCGCGGCGCGCCGCTCTGGCTCACCGCTGTGACCAGGGGTTTTGCGCTTATTGCTCACGCGTCAACGTCTTGTTAACGCTCGTTGTCGCGTCCTAACGTCGCCTGATCCACCGGCCCCGCCGGCTGTTCAAGGGCGAACGTTAGGTGTCCCATTCATGCTGACCATCCTCGGCTTCGTGATGATCGCGACCTTCCTGGTCCTGATCATGATGAAGAAGATGTCGCCGATCGCGGCGCTCGTGCTGATTCCGGCACTCTTCTGTGTGTTCGTCGGGAAGGGTGCCCACCTCGGCGACTACGTCATCGAAGGGGTGGGCACCCTGGCGCCCACCGCCGCGATGCTGATGTTCGCGATCGTCTACTTCGGTGTCATGATCGACGTCGGCCTCTTCGACCCGGTCGTGCGGGGCATCCTGCGCTTCTGCAGGGCCGATCCCATGCGCATCGTGGTCGGTACGGCCCTGCTCGCCGCGATCGTGTCGCTGGACGGCGACGGCTCGACGACGTTTATGATCACGGTCTCGGCGATGTACCCGCTGTACAAGCGCCTGAAGATGAGCCTGGTCGTCATGACCGGTGTCGCCGCCACCGCCAACGGCGTCATGAACACCCTGCCCTGGGGCGGCCCGACGGCCCGCGCCGCCACCGCGCTGAACCTGGACGCGGCCGACATCTTCGTCCCGATGATCCCGGCCCTCGCCGCCGGCCTCGTCTGCGTGGTGATCCTGGCGTACGGGCTCGGACTGCGGGAGCGCAAGCGGCTCGGAGTGCTGAGCCTGGACGACGTCCTGGAGCGGGAGCGGGCCCGCGAGGACGGCACGCGGGAGACCGGGACGGTGCTCGTCGGCGCCGGCAAGGGACGTACGGCCGAGGGACGGGACGCCAGGGCCACCGGCGGTTCCGGCACGTCCGGCGGTACCGGTACGTCCGGCACGGATGCCGACGCCGACGCCGACGACGATGCCGACGCCGCCGACGATGCCGCCGAGGAGGACGCGCGCCTCCAGGGCCTCGACCCGAACCGCCCGACGCTGCGCCCCGGGCTGTACTGGTTCAACGCGTCGCTGACCGTGGCGCTCCTCGCGGCGATGATCATGGAGCTGCTGCCGATCCCGGTGCTGTTCCTGCTCGGCGCCGCGCTGGCCCTGACGGTCAACTTCCCGCGCATGGAGGAGCAGAAGGCACGGCTCGCCGCCCACGCCGACAACGTCCTCAACGTCTCCGGGATGGTCTTCGCCGCCGCCGTCTTCACCGGCGTCCTGCAGGGCACCGGCATGGTCGACAGCATGGCCGAATGGCTGGTCGGCGCCGTCCCCGACGGCATGGGCCCGCACATGGCGCTCGTCACCGGCTTCCTGAGCCTGCCGCTCACCTACTTCATGTCGAACGACGGCTTCTACTTCGGCGTCCTGCCGGTGCTCGCGGAGGCCGGCGCCGCGCACGGGGTGACGCCGCTGGAGATGGCCCGCGCCGCGATCGTCGGCCAGCCGCTGCACATGTCCAGCCCGCTGGTGCCGGCCGTGTACGTGCTCGTCGGCATGGCCAAGGTCGAATTCGGCGACCACACCCGGTTCGTGGTCAAGTGGGCGGCGCTGACCTCGCTGGTGATTCTCGGGGCCGGGGTACTGATGGGCATCATCTGACCGATCATTGTCGGTGACGGCCGTCGTCGGACGGTCGCCGTGTCGCCCGTAGGAGGGACGTCATCGTGAGGCCCGGTGGAAACCGTGGCTGGCTGCTCCGCCTCGTCATCGCCTTCAGTTTCGCGCAGGGGGCGGTGTCGATGGCCCGGCCGGCCGTCTCCTACCGGGCCCTCGCGCTGGGCGCCGACGAGCGTGCGGTCGGTGTGATCGCGGGCGTCTACGCCCTGCTGCCGCTCTTCGTGGCCGTACCGCTCGGCCGCCGTACCGACAACGGGCGGTGCGCGCCGCTGCTGCCCGTCGGCGTCGTCCTGATATCCGGCGGCTGCGCCCTCAGCGGCCTCGCGGACTCCCTGGCGGCGATGGCGGCCTGGAGCGGCGTGATGGGGCTGGGCCACCTGTGCTTCGTGATCGGCGCGCAGTCGATCGTGGCCCGCCAGTCCGCGCCGCACGAACAGGACCGCAACTTCGGTCACTTCACCATCGGCGCCTCCCTCGGCCAGCTCGTCGGCCCCGTGGCCGCGGGCGCGTTGATCGGCGGCCCGGACATGGCGGGCACGAGCGCGCTGGCGCTGCTCGTCGCGGCCGCCGGGGCGGCGGTCGCGTGCACGTCGCTGTGGCGCATCGAGCACCGTGCGACGGCCCCCGGCGCCCGTCCGCGGGACGGGGGACGGGTCCCCGTGCACCGCATCCTGCGTGCCCGGGGCGTGCCCGGGGGCATCTTCGTCAGCATGGCGGTGCTGTCCGCGACCGACATCCTCACCGCGTACCTGCCAGTGGTGGGGGAGGACCGGGGCATCGCGCCGTCCGTGATCGGTCTGCTGCTCAGCCTGCGGGCGGCGGCGACCATCGCGTGCCGGCTCGTGATGACGCCCATGCTGCGGTGGTTCGGGCGGACCGCGCTGCTCAGCGTGACCTGTCTGCTGTCGGCCCTGCTGTGCGCCGGGATCGCGCTGCCGGTTCCCGTGTGGGCGCTCGCCGTGATGCTCGCGGTGCTCGGCTTCTGCCTGGGGGTGGGGCAGCCGCTGTCCATGACCACGGTCGTGCAGGCCGCCCCGGACGGCGCCCGGTCCACCGCGCTCGCCCTGCGGCTCACCGGCAACCGGCTCGGCCAGACCGCCGCGCCCGCCGCGGCGGGGCTGATCGCCGGGGTCGCGGGGGTCGCCGCGCCGTTCGTGATGCTCGGCGCGCTGCTGCTGCTCTCCGCGGGCACGGCCCTGCGGTCGCCCGCCACACCGGGCGGCGGTCCGGCCGACGAACGGGCCGACGAACGGGCCGACAAACCGGACAGCGAGCCGGACGGCGGAGCGGACAGCCCACCGGAAGGCGCCGCCGGGGCGCGGCGGACCGGGGTGCCGTTGGGCCGTAAGGGCGATATCTGACGGGGTGCGAGGCGCGGCACGTCCATCGGCGCGGGCGGATGGACGGAAAGTCGGGTGAACGCCGATTTGTGTGAATATCACCTGACCCGGAGGTCTCGCATGTCCACCTCGTCCCTCCCATGCCGCGCGGGAGCACGCTCCGGCGCCGTCGGCCTCGCGGCGCTCGCCCTCACGGGAGCCGCCTTCCTCGCCGCCTCCGCCGCCGTCGCCGCTCCCGGTGACAACGGGGACGTCACACCGCGGATGCAGGGCGTCGCCGTCGCCCCGCAGAGCGGCCGGCCGGCGGTCTGCCGGTTCCAGCTCGACGCCACGAACTTCGAGACGGTCCAGGGCATCGACTGGACCGTCGAGCCCCAGCCCGCCAAGGCCGACGGCACCTCGCTCTCCGGCTCGTTCTCCCTGTCCCAGGGCGCCGGCGAGTCGGACTCCATGACGATCCCGGAGGGGCCGTACCGGCTCACCTGGAAGCTCCTCGGCGGAGAGGGCGCGGGCAAGCAGAAGGACTTCAAGGCGGCGTGCTCGGAGCCCGGGCAGTCCGCCACCGGCCCGAGCGCCGCCGACCCGGGCACCGCCCGCCCCAGCGCGCCCGGCTCCGCCCGCCCCAGCGCGGCCGCTC
>NZ_JAVRHI010000097.1:0-17162 GCF_034105845.1 Streptomyces sp. CRN 30
TGCACGCACTCTCGCCGCACCGGGCCCAGACCCGAGTACATCCAGTACGAGGGTCTGGGCCCGGCACGGCGAGAGCACGCACCTGACGCCGCCCGGCCCGCCCTTCGGGCGGACGACGGGACTTTCGCAACAGGCCCTAGACGCGCGTCCGCGCGCACCGGCACCGGTCCGTCGCCGGCTGCCGGCGTACCGGACCGAGAGGCGTCCTCCTCGCCACGAGATCGCCTTTCGGCCCCGTACGTCAGAGCTGGGTGCACCCCATGTCAATTCGAGTACAAGCCCGTTGAACTGCGGCCCCACGCCGAAGAAGCTCATAGGCAGTATCCGGTGCCCTGACTTTCGCACGGGCCGGCAGAGCACGAGGCGCACGTGGCCACACGGGCGGAGAGCAGGAAAGAGTCATGACGCCGACACCGGCCGACCCCATCGAACCGCCGGCGCAGCAACTGTCCCGGCTGACCGAGCGGGCGGCGATATCGGACCTCATCGACCGCTACACCGTGATCCTCGACGACCAGGACCGGAACGGATTCGACGCGACCTGGCCGCGGTCCTTCTTCTCCGAGGACTGCCGGCTCGACTTCCCCATCGGCACACACCGCGGCCTCGAGGGCCTTGCGGAGTTCCACCACCGGGCCAAGCAGGAATTCACGGCCACCCACCACCTCAGCTCCAACCACCTGATCCGGCTCGACGGCGACCGCGCCGACGTCCGCTTCCAGATGATCGCCGTCCACCTCCACCCGCAGGCCGTCCGCGATCGGGCTCCCACCGACCCCGGGGCGCTGTTCAGGATCGGCGGCTACTACGAGGGCGAGACCGTGCGCACCCCGGACGGGTGGCGGTTCTCGCGCTGGACCTTCCACGTGGTGTGGACCGACGGGGTGTCGCCGGCCGAACTCCCGTGACCCGCCCCGACCGTACGACCACGAAGGAGCCCACCGCGATGCTCACCCCCGACCCACCGTCCGCGCAGGCCGTCAGAGACTGCCAGGCAGCGCTCAACAGCCTGCACTCCACCGTCTACTTCACCCCGGACCTCGCCAAGGCGCTCACGGGGTACGGCGTCACCGACGACATGGGCGGCTACCTCGTGGGCAGGGCCGCGCCCCTCGGCACCGTCGGCCCCGGCCTGGTCACCGCCCTGTTCTACAGTTTCGAGCACGGCATGGTCGCGAGGCACCTCCCCGGCGCCTGGGAACGCATCACGCCCGCGCAGGCATGGGAGGAGCGGCTGCGTGCCGCCGACGCCACCCTGCATCAGGCGCTGGGCGCCGGGAACCTCACGGGACAGCCGGTGCGCGAGGCGGCGCGGCTCGCCCTGACCGCCGTGGCCGGGGGCCGCCGCGAGGCACGGCCGATGTTCGCCGCCCTCGCCGACCTGCCCGTCCCGCAGGAGCCGCACCTGGCGCTCTGGTACGCGGCCACCCTGCTGCGCGAGCACCGCGGTGACAGCCACATCGGCGCACTCGCCGCCGCCGGACTCGACGGCCTCGAGGCCCTCGTCTCCCACTGCGCGAGCGCCGCCGGCATGCCGCGCGAGATGGTGATGACCAAGCGCGGCTGGACCGCACAGGACTGGAGCGCGGCCGAGGACCGGCTGCGCGGCCGCGGACTCCTGACCGCGGACGGCGCCCTCACCGGCCGCGGCGAGGAGATGCGCGCCGCCCTGGAGGACGAGACCGACCTCAGGGACCGGGCCCCGTACGAGCACCTCGGTGCGCGGGGCGTGGCCCGGCTGACCGAGCTCTGCGAGGGCTTCACCCGCTCGGCGGCGGCGGCCGGGATCTTCCCTGCGGCGCTGGCGGACTTCTTCGTGCCCGGCGGCGGGCCGACGCCGGGGAAGGACCCCGCATGATCCGCGGACGACAACTGGCCCTGTGGTCGGCGCTCACCACCGCCGTGCTGTTCTTCTGCACGGTGCAGGCCCCGGCGGTGGACGCCGCCGACCGCGCCCCGGCCGTGTCCGCTGCGGCCGTGGACGGCCGCACGCTGCGGATGACCACGGGGCCGGGCGGCGCGCTCGGCGCCCCGGACCGCGCGGCTGCGGGCCCGGTCACCTTCGAGGTCACCACCACCGACCCGGACGGCGCCTGGATCGGCCTGGCGCGGCCGCACCGGGACGTCACCTGGAACACCTTCCGCTCGGCGCTGCGGCGCACGGTCGGCACCCACGGCCCCGACATCGTCGCGGGCTCCGCCGACCTGCACGCCGCGGCCGCCCTGCTCGGCGGCACGGTGGTGCACCCCGGCGCCGGTGCCTCCTTCACCCAGCGACTGCGGCCGGGAACCCACTGGCTGTTCGACTACGCCCGCCTCGACGATCCGACGGCGACGCCGCACGTCCTGCGCGTCGACGGACCCGAGGGGGGCGAAGCACCCACGCCCACCGCGATGCTCACCGCCCGGCCGACCGGCGACGGGCCGCGCTTCACCCTTCGCGGCACCCCCGCCGAAGGGCAGCCGCTGCGCTTCACCAACGCCATGCCGACGGGACAGCCCGCGGAGGCGGTCTTCTTCCGCCTCGACGACGGCGTCACCGATCGCACCCTGAAGACCTGGTTCGACTCCTTCGGCGACCACGGCCAGTTCCCCGGCACCCCGGCACCCTTCGACCTGAGCCGGGGCACCGGGAGCCTGCCGGTGCACGCCGGCGCCGCCACGGTGCTGCGGCTGCCGCTGCGCCAGGGACGGTACGTCGTCGTCGACTGGATGAAGAGCGCGCGGGACGGACGGAGCCTCGCCGGGCAGGGCCAGTACGCCGTGGTCGAGGTCACCGGCCCGGCTCCCTGAGCCCCGGCGCCGATCCCGGCCCGTCCTCCCCGACCCCCGAGCCCCGGCCGCCGAGCCCCGCCGACGGCCCGCCGTACCAGCGAACCACCCGACTCCCTGACAGTAAGGACACGTTCATGACCATGACGGCCCCGCCCCGCGCCGGCCGACGCGAGTGGATCGGCCTCGTGGTACTGGCACTGCCCACAGTGCTGCTCTCCATGGATCTCACCGTTCTCCACCTGGCGGTCCCGAGCATCAGCAGCGAACTGCGGCCCAGTGGCCCCGAACTGCTGTGGATCACCGACATCTACGGGTTCACGCTCGCCGGGTTCCTCATCACCATGGGAACCCTCGGCGACCGAGTGGGCCGCCGGCGGCTGCTGCTGATCGGCGCCGTCGCCTTCACCGCGGCCTCCGTTCTCGCCGCCCTGTCCACCGGCCCCGGCATGCTGATCGCGACCCGTGCGCTGCTGGGCGTCGCCGCCTCCACGCTGATGCCATCGACGCTGTCGCTGATCCGCAACATGTTCCTCGACGCACGCCAGCGCTCGGTCGCGGTCGGCGTCTGGATGACCAGCTTCATGGTCGGAGCGATGCTCGGCCCGCCCGTCGGCGGTCTGCTGCTCGAATGGTTCTGGTGGGGCTCGGTGTTCCTGCTCGCCCTGCCGGTGATGGCGCTGCTGCTGGTGATCGGCCCGATCGTGCTGCCCGAGTACCGCAACGAGGACGCCGGCCGGCTCGACCTGCCCAGCGCCCTGCTGTCGCTGCTCGCCGTCCTGAGCGTGGTCTACGCCGTCAAGACCGTCGCATCGCACGGTTTCACCGCCGCGGCCCTCGTCTCCCTGGCCGCCGGAATCGCGCTCGGCGTGACCTTCGTACGCCGTCAGAAGCGACTGGCGGAACCGCTGCTCGACCTCGGCCTGTTCCGCAACCGCACCTTCGCCACCGCGCTGACGGCCATGACCGTCTGCTCCCTGGTCATGATGGGCAGCAACCTCTTCGTCGCCCAGTACCTCCAGCTGGTGCTCGGTCTGACGCCGCTGAAGGCCGGACTGTGGATGATCCCGAGCACCCTCGCGTCGATCACCGCCGTCATGGTCGTGCAACGCCTCGTGCAGCGGTACCGGCCGGCCCTGCTGATGAGCGTCTCCTTCGTCGTCGCCGCGCTCGGCTTCGCCGTCATCACCCGCGTCGAGGGTCCCGACTCCCTCGGCACGGTGCTCACCGGCACCTGCGTCTTCGCCTTCGGGCTTGCCGCGCCCGGTGTGCTGAGCGCGGACATCCTGGTCGGCTCGGGCCCGCCGGAGCGGGCCGGTGAGGTGTCCGCGATCCAGGAGACCAGCACGGAACTCGGCGGCGCCTTCGGCCTGGCCGTCCTCGGCAGCGTCTTCAACGCCGCCTACCGCGCCGGCGTCGCCGACACCGTTCCCGCCGCCACTCCGGAAGCGGCCGCCTCGGCGGCGCGCGACACCCTGGGAGGCGCGGTGGACGCCGCGTCCCGGGCACCGGACCAGCCGTGGACGGAAGGCCTCCTCGACGTGACCCGGTCCGCCTTCGTCGACGCCTTCCACACCACGGCCCTGGTGTCCATCGCCGTGGTGCTGCTCACCGCCGCCCTCGTCGCCTCCGTGCTGCGCAGGACCGGCGGCCGGAAGACGGCGCACTGACGTCCGTCCCCCGGTGAACCGCACGACCCGCACCGATCCGTGCGGAGCGCCACCCGCGTCCGGCGGCCCGCCTCCCGCGATGCGCGCCCGGCGAGCGGATGCTCCCCCGCCCGTCCCCCGCCGTGGGGCCGGCGCGCACAACGACCAGGTCCCGATGTCCGGAGGACTCATGATCAACGTATTCCAGCCCAGCCTCGGCGACCAGGAACTGGCCGCGATATCCCAGGTGTTCGCCGACAACTGGCTGGGCCACGGGCCACGCACCAGGAAGTTCGAGGAGGAGTTCGCCGGGCATCTCGGGGTCGCCCCCGAGCAGATCCTGTTCATCAACTCGGCGACCGCCGGTCTCTTCCTCGCCACCGAGCTCCTCGGACTGAGCGCGGCCGACGACGTGGTCCTGCCTTCGATGAGCTTCGTGGCCGCCGCCAACGCCGTCGCCGCCAGCGGCGCCCGCCCGGTGTTCTGCGACGTCGACGAGCGCACCCTGAACCCCACGGTCGCCCACGTCGAAGCCGCCCTCACCCCGCGCACGAAGGCCGTGCTGATCCTGCACTACGGCGGCTACCCCGGCGACGTCGAGGCCATCGCCGCCCTCTGCCGCGAACGCGGCGTCACCCTGATCGAGGACGCCGCCTGCGCGGTCGCCTCCCGGGCCGGCGGGCAGGCCTGCGGAACCTTCGGCGACATCGCCATGTGGAGCTTCGACTCGATGAAGGTGCTCGTCACCGGCGACGGCGGCATGCTGTACGTCAAGGATCCCGAACTCGCCCGCAGGGCAGGGCAGCTCGCCTACCACGGGCTCGAGCAGTCCAGCGGGTTCAACGCCGCCAAGGTGTCCCACCGCTGGTGGGAGCTGAACGTGCAGAACTACGGCCGCCGCGTGATCGGCAACGACGTCACCGCGGCCATCGGCTCCGTACAGCTGGGCCGCCTCGCCGGCTTCGTCGACCGGCGCCGCGGCATCGCCGAGACCTACGACCGGCTCCTCGCCGGCGCGGACGGCATCGTGCTCCCCCCGCCGCTGCCCGAGGGCCACGAGTCCTCGTACTACTTCTACTGGGTGCAACTGGACCCCGCGATCCGCGACCAGGTCGCCGCGGACCTCCTCGACCAGGGCGTCTACACCACCCTGCGCTACCCGCCGCTGCACAAGGTGCCCGCCTACCGTGCGGGCGGCGAGGTCCTGCCCGGTACCGACATCTGCTCCGAGAACACCCTGCTGCTGCCGCTGCACCAGGGCCTGGACGACGGGGAGGTGCACACCGTGGCGGCGGCCCTGCGGACCTCGGTCGAGCGCCGCACCGTCGACACCGGACGCTGAGCCGTGCGCATCACGGAAACGAGGGTGCCCGGGGCGTACCGGATCGCCCCCGACCTGATCACCGATGTGCGCGGCACCTTCCACGAGGGCCTGCGCACCGACCTCCTGGAGCAGGCCACCGGCCGCCCCTTCGTCCCGCGGCAGATCAACTACTCCGTCTCGCGGCGCAACACGCTGCGCGGCATCCACAGTGTCACCGTCCCGCCGGCCCAGGCCAAATTCGTCACCTGCGTCCGTGGCGCGCTGCGCGACATCATCGTCGACCTGCGCATCGGATCCCCCACCTACGGCGTGTACGACACCAACGTCCTGGACGCCGATTCGGGGCTCTCCGTGCTCGTACCCGAAGGCGTCGGGCACGGCTTCCTCACCCTCACCGACGACGCCTGTATCTGCTACGTGCTGTCCAGCGCACACGTACCGGGCACCCAGGTCGACATCAACCCCTTCGACCCCGAACTCGCCCTGCCCTGGGGTGCGGACGAGCCACCGCTGCTGTCCGAGAAGGACGCGGGCGCCCCCACCGCGGCCGAGGCCGCGGCGTCCGGGCTGCTCGCCACCTGGGACGAAGCCCTCGCCGCAGCGGCAGCCGCCGCGGCACCGCCGCCCTGACCACCGGCACAGCCGAAGAAGGAGCACCGATGCGCGTCCTGTTCGCCACAGTGCCGGCGCCGGCCCACGTCTACCCCCTCGTCCCCCTGGCGTGGGCGCTGCGCGCCGCGGGCCACGAGGTCGTCGTGGCCAGCCACCCCGACGTCGCGGACACCGTCACCGCGGCGGGACTGACCGCGGTGTCGCTGGGGGAGCGGAACTTCCTCACGTCCGAGGTCCCGCCGGCCCGGGCGGCCGTCCTCGACCGCATCACCGACGAGCTGGAACTGGGCCCCGACGAAACCGACTTCCGCACCGCGATACGCCACTTCATGCTGGAGACCTTCGGCCTCTACCACCCCGGCCGGACGCCGGATCCCGGTTCCTTCACCGACGAACTCGTCGGCTTCGCCACCGCCTGGCGGCCGGACCTGGTCATCTGGGACCCGCTGTGCTTCCCCGCCGCCGTGGCGGCCCGCGCCGCCGGGGCGGCGCACGCCCGGATACTGCACGCCTTCGACCACTTCGGGTGGGCACGGCAGCGCTCCACCGAGCGGGCGGCCACCGACCGGATGGCCGACCTGATGCGGCCCACCCTCGACCGGTACGGCATCGCCTTCGGCGAGGACCTGCTCGTCGGCCAGTGGACCCTCGACCTCAAACCGCCGCGCACCCGGCTCCCGGTACGCGTCGACTCCCGTCCGCTGCGCCGTATCCCGTACAACGACGAAGCGCCGCTGCCCCGCTGGCTGCACGCGCGCCGCCCCGGCCGCCCCCGGGTGTGCCTCACCCTCGGCGTGAGCCGCCGCGACTTCTTCGCAGGCGGCGACGAACACCCCGTGGCGGAGTTCTTCGACCTGGCCGCCGGCCTCGACCTGGAACTCGTCGCCACCCTGGACGCCGGCCAGCTGGCCTCCGTCGACACCGTGCCCGACAACGTCCGCGTCCTCGACTACGTCCCGCTGACCGCGCTCCTGCCGACCTGCTCCGCCGTCGTCCACCACGGCGGCGCCGGCACCCTCGCCGTCGCCACCGCACACCGGGTGCCGCAGCTGATCATCCCCGCGGTGGGCGGCGCGGACCGTGCGGAGACCGGGCAGTACGTCGCCTCGACGGGAGCGGGCCTCGTCCTCACCGGCACGCAGGCCACACCCGAGGTGCTGCGCGACAGCCTGCTGCGCCTGCTGACCGAACCCGGCTTCCAGGAAGGCGCCGGCCGGCTGCACCAGGAGTGGCTCGACACCCCGAGCCCGGCCGCGACGGTGCCACTCCTGGAGGAACTCACCGCACAGCACCGCACCGGAACCCTTCCCCCCGCACCGGCCCGCGGATGAACGTCCTCGTGCTGGGCGGAACGGGCTTCCTCGGTCTGCACGTCTGCCGGACCCTGGCGGAGGCGGGTGCATCGGTGCTCCAGGTGTCCAGGACCGCGCGCAGCGACCCCGCACCGGCACAGCCCGGACGCATCACCCCCATGGACCACGACCTCGCGGGCGGCGGCCGGCCCGCACTCGCCCGACTGCTCGCCGACGCCGACGCCGACGTCGTCGTCAACGCCTACGGCATGGCCTGGAGCGGCACCCCGGCCCAGATGAGCGAGGCCAACGCCCGCTGGGTCGGCGACCTCGTGGACGTCATGACCGCACTGCCCCGCCGGCCCCGGCTCGTCCAGATCGGCACCGTCCACGAGTACGGGGCGATGCCGGTGGGCACCGCCGCGGCCGAGGAGCACCCCGCCCGGCCCGTCACCGCCTACGGCCGCACCAAACTGCTCGGCACCCGGACGGTGCTGCGCGCCGCCGCCGACGGCCTGGACGCCACGGTGTTGCGCATCACCAACGCCTGCGGCCCCGGCGCGCCACGGGCCAGCCTCCTCGGCTCGGTCGCCCACCACCTCGTCGACGCCGCCGAACGGCACGCGGACGGCGAACCGCCCGAACCCCTGGTGTTCCCCTCGCTGAGCGCCGGACGGGACTTCGTCGACGTACGGGACGCCGCGGAGGCCGCCCTGGCGGCGGCCCGCGCCCCGCACGGCGTCGCCACCGGCCGCGTCGTCAACATCGGCGGCGGGCGCGCCGCACCGGTGCGTGAGGCCGTCGCGCGGCTCGTCGCCCTCAGCGCCGTCCCCGTACCGGTGAGCGAGGACGAACCCGGCGCGGCAGCCGGCCCCACCCGGGCCGAATGGCAGCAGGTCGACATCTCCCTGGCCGCGGGGCTGCTCGGTTGGCGGCCCCGCCGCGACCTCGACACCTCGCTCAACGACCAGCTGACCGAACTGCGGCGCGACGCAGGACAGAGAGAAGGACCGGACCGATGCGTGTGATGCTCACCGTCTCCGACTGGACCACGCACTGGCTGCCCATGGTGGCGCAGTGCTGGGCGCTGCAGGCCGCCGGCCACGAGGTCCGCGTCGTGTGCGCGGCGGACCAGGAACAGGCCGTCACACGCGCGGGGCTCACCCCGGTCCCGGTCCTCGAGGGGGGCGACCAGGCCGTCAAGGTCCGCACGTACAACCATGCCCGTGCCCTCGAGGGCCGTTGGCCCTTCCCCGAGCCGCCGCCGCATCCCGTGACCGGTGCGCCGATGGCGTCCCCGGCCGACTTCGACGCCACGGCCTGGATGGAGGAGAACTGGGAGCGGCTGCTCGGCATGGCCCGGCGCAGCGCCGACGCGGCGGTCTCCTTCGCCCGCTGGTGGCGGCCCCACCTGATCCTGCACGACCTCGTCAGCATCGAGGGCCCGCTCGTCGGCCGCGCGCTGGGCATTCCGGCCGCGCTGCACCTGTGGGGTCCCACGGGCCCCGACGACCGGGTCCCGGGTGCACCGCCCGGCGTGGGGTTCGTCCCCCTGGACGTCTACGGCCTCTTCGAACGCTACGGCGCCGGCACGATGGACGCGGACGTCCACGACCTGGTGATCGACCCCTCGCCGCCCAGCCTCGCCCCACCGCTGCGCCGGGCACACCGCCTTCCGGTGCGGCACGTGCCGTACAACGGGCCCGGTGCCATGCCGTCCTGGCTCCGCGAACGGCCCGACCGGCCCCGCGTGGGCGTGGTCTGGGGCACCTCGGTGACCAGGATGTTCGGACCCTCCTCGTTCGCGGTGCCCCGGGTGGTCGAGGCCCTGGCCGGGCTCGACGTGGACGTGGTCCTCACCGTCACCGGCGAGGACCTCGACAGCCTCGGTCCGCTGCCGCCCCGTGTGCGGGCGGTCGCGCACCTGCCGCTACGGCTGCTGCTCGCCGACTGCGACCTCGTGGTCCACCACGGCGGCGCCGGCTGCGTCATGACGGCACTCGCCGCGGGCGTGGTGCAACTCGCCCTGCCCAACGCCCTGGACCAGGAACTCATCGGCGACCGGCTGGCGCAGGCGGGCGGGGCCCGCGCCCTGCACAACGCCGTCGCGACACCGGCGGCCATCCGCGGCGCCGCCACCGACCTGCTGCAGAACCCTGCCGCGCGGGCGGTGGCAGCGAGGCTGCGCACCGAGATGGAGCAGGCCCCCACCCCCGCCGCACTGGTGGGTCTACTGGAGGAACACGCACATGGACATCGTGGGTAACGGATTCCTCGCCCGGAACCTGCGGGCGCTGTCCTCCCGGCACCCGGACACCGTGGTCCTCGCCGCCGGGGTCTCCTGGGCCCAGGGCACCGCGCGGGCCGACTTCGACCGGGAGGAACGGCTCCTCGGCGAGGTGGTGGCCGACTGCCGCGCCTCCGGACGCCGACTGCTGTTCTTCTCCAGCGCCTCGACCGGCGTCTACGGCAAGGTCCGTGGCCCCGGCCGCGAGGACGGCCCGGTGACCCCGTGCACGCCGTACGGCGCGCACAAGATCGCCCTGGAGGAGCGCCTGCGCGCCTCCGGCGCCGACCACCTGATCCTCCGCCTGGGGCACCTGGTGGGCCGCGACCAGCCTCCGCACCAGCTGCTGCCGCTCCTCGTCCGGCAGATGCGGGCCGGCAGCGTACGGGTGCACCGCGGCGCCGTCCGCGACCTCGTCCATGTCGACGACGTCGTCGAGATCATCGACCGGCTGCTCGGCCAAGGGCTGCGCGCCGAGACCGTCAACGTGGCCTCGGGCGAGGCCGTGCCGGTGGAACACATCGTCGACCACCTCGAGGCGCGGCTCGGCCTGTCGGTCCGGCGTGAGTACC
This sequence comes from Streptomyces sp. CRN 30, assembly GCF_034105845.1. NCBI lineage: Bacteria > Bacillati > Actinomycetota > Actinomycetes > Kitasatosporales > Streptomycetaceae > Streptomyces > Streptomyces sp. CRN 30. The sequence goes on from NZ_JAVRHI010000097.1 coordinate 10,509, forward strand.
AGGACGTCGACGCGCACCACATCATCTCCACCGAGAAACTCCGCGCTCTCGTCCCCGAGGTGACCCGGATGGGCTTCGGACCCGCCTACTTCCGCCGGGTCCTGGACAGCTTCGTCGACCACCAGCTCGCCACCGCCCCGACCGGGGTCCCGGCGCCCGAGGAGACCTGATGCGCGCCCTGATCGTCAGCACGCCCGTACCGACCCACTTCATGCCGCTGGTTCCGCTGGGCTGGGCGCTGCGGGCGGCCGGCCACGACGTCCTCGTGGCCGGACAGCCGGACATCATGGCCGCGGTGCGTTCCGCAGGCCTGGGCGGCGTGAGCGTGGGGGAGTGGTTCCGGGTCGGCGAGCGGATGCGCGGCGCCCTGAAGGACGGGGAACGCGCCATCGACGCCTTCGGCCGCCCCGCACCCGTGACGACCTTCCCGGAGCTCTGGGCGGACCACAGCGACAGCGTGCTGCCCGGCTACCTCCGGCTCGCCCGCGACTTCCGCCCGGACGTCGTCGTCTCCGACGCGATCGAGTGCAACGCGCTGATCCTCGGTGGAGTGCTCGGCATCCCGGTGGTGCAGTACCGGTGGGGTGTCGACCCCCTGTCGGGCCCGCTGCGCGCCGCGGCCCGCACCGCGCTCCGGAGCCGCTGCGAGCGCCTCGGCCTGGACGGGCTGCCCGCCCCGGCCCTGCTGCTCGACCCGTGCCCGCCCGGCCTCCAGCTCCCCGGCGCGGAACCGGGAACGCCCATCCGCTACGTGCCGTACAACGGCGGCGGAACCGCTCCGGCCGGCCTCGACCGGGCGCCTCGGGACGGCCTGCGGCGCGTCGTGGTGTCCCTCGGCGTCCGGACCCTCGCGCTGGGCGGGGTCCCGCACGTCCGGCGCATCCTGCACGCCTTCGCCGGCCTCGACGGCACCGAGGCGCTGGTGACCGTCGAGGAACGCTACCGGGACGAGATCGGGCCGGTGCCCGACCAGGTGCGCATGATCGGGCCGACACCCCTGAACCTGCTGCTGCCCCACTGTGCCGCGGTGGTCCACCACGGCGGCTCCGGCACCGCGATGACCGCCACGTCCTTCGGTCTGCCGCAGCTGGTGCTGCCGCAGCTGGCCGACCAGTTCGCGCACGGCGACCAGCTGTCGGCGGCCGGCGCGGCCGTCAGCCTCGACACGGCATCCGACCAGGACGACCCGGAGCTCCTGGCCGCCTCGCTGAAGACCCTGCTGACCGAGGACACCCTGCGCGACGGCGCCCGGGAACTCGCCCGGCTCATGGCGCGGATGCCCTCGCCCACCGACGTCGCTGCAGACCTGGCCCGGCTGGTGTGACCCCGTCCCGTTCCCACGTACAGGAGAGACCCTTGCGCGTCCTCTTCGCCGTCTTCCCGTCGGCCGCACACCTGCATCCGGTCGTCCCGCTGGCCCGTGCGCTGCAGAGCGCGGGCCACGAGGTCCGCGTCGCCATGCACCCCGACATGGCGGGCACCGTCACCGCCACGGGGCTCACCGTCCTGCCCGTCGGTACCCCCGACGACCTGCGGCCCGTGGTGGACCTCAGCCGCCACCCCGAGCGACTCGACCGGCTCACCGCCAACCTCGCCCTGGACACCGAGGCGCCCGGCGACTGGCGGGAGAAGTGGCGGCAGGTGTGCAACGTGCTGTCGCTCTACCCGGCTGTCCTCGACGATCTCGTCGCCCTCGCCCGCGGCTGGCGCCCCGACCTCGTCGTCTGGGACACCTTCTGCCTGCCGGGGGCGATCGCGGCACATCTCACCGGTGCCACCCACGTCCGCTACCTGTGGGGCCAGGACAACATCGGCTGGCTGCGGCAGCGGTCCCGCGCCGCCCCGGACGCCGACGACCCGCTGCCCGCGCTCATGGAACCGCTGCTCGCCCCGTACGGTCTGGACTTCCGCGAGGAGTTCCTGCTCGGCCAGTTCACCCTCGACCTGATGCCGCCGGGCATGGCGCTCCCGCTCGACGTGCGCCGCATCCCCGTCCGGCGGGTGCCCTACAACGGAGTGGGCCCCCGCCCCGCGTGGCTGCGGGAGCGTCCCGACCGGCCGCGGGTGTGCTTCACGCTGGGCCTCGGCGGCCGCGGCCGGCAGTTCTTCCGGGAGACCGGGGTCGCGCTGCCCGACCTGCTGGACGCGGTCGCCGACCTGGACGTCGAGCTGGTCGCCACCCTCGACGACGGCCAGGTGGCCGAGCTGCCCGCCATCCCGCCCCACGTGCGCACGAGCGGTTACGTCCCGCTCGACCAGGTGCTGCCGACCTGCGCCGCGGTCGTCCACCACGGCGGCGGCGGAACCTTTGCGACGGCCGTGGCCCACGAGGTCCCGCAGCTCGTCGTCCCGCTGCCGTTCTGGGCCGAACTGGCCACCGCCCGTCACGTCCGCCGACGGGGCGCCGGGATCCTGCGGTCGACCGCCGAGTTCACCCCCTGTACGTTCCGCGAGGACCTGCGGCGACTGCTGCACGAGGAGACCTTCCGCCGCGGCGCCGCCGCGCTGCACGAGGAGTCGCTCACGTCACCCGCACCGGGCGACGTCGTACCGGTCCTGGAGCGGCTGGCCACGCGGCCGGCCCACGCCTGACCCACCGTCACCGGAGCAGGTGCCCGCACCAGCCCCCGTACAAGGAGGATCACCGATGCGCGTTCTGCTCGTGGCGTTCCCGCTGAGAGCACACGTCTACGACCTGGTACCGCTCGCCTGGGCGCTGCAGAGCGCGGGCCACGAGGTCGACGTCGTCAGCCAGTCCGGCATGACGGACGACGACGTGGCGGACCTGATCAGGTCCGCCGGACTGCCCGCGACGGCGCTGGGGGACAGGGCGGACCTGGCCCCGCTGACCGCGGCCCGCCGCGCCGGGCGGACGCCCGAACTGGCCCCCGACGCGCTGGCCGTGGACGAGGCGGCCGCCGACGGCGACACCACCGGCTGGAAGTGGAACCGGCACTGCATGGCCACCCAGTTCGCCATGACCTACCCCCTCGACGGCCTCCCCGCCGGCCATCGCCCCTATGTCGACCACCTCGTCGACCACGCCCGCGCGTTCCGACCCGACCTGGTCGTCTGGGACACCCTGTGCTTCCCGGCCGCGATCGCCGCCCGCGAGGTGGGCGCCGCGCACGCCCGGTTCCTGTGGGGCCGGGACCACGTCGGCTGGCTCAGAGCACGGTCCCGGCAGGAGCAGCGGCGGGCGGCGGACCGAGGCGCCCCGCCGGAGACCGACCCGCTGACGGCGTGGCTGGAGCCGCTCCTGGAACGCTACGGCCACACGTTCGAGGAGGAGTTCCTCCTCGGGCAGTGGAGCATCGACCTCACGCCGGAGCCGATGGCCCTGCCCGTGGACCACCCGCGGGTGCCCGTCCGCCGCCTCCCGTACAACGGCGCGGCGGCGCCTCCCGCGTGGCTGCGCGAGGCGCCCGGACGGCCCAGGGTGTGCCTGTCCCTCGGGGTGACGGCCCGGCTGCGGCCGCACCGGGGCACCGCGGACGGCGGGGTGGCGGTGGCCGATCTGCTCGCCGAACTCGGCGGCCTGGACATCGAGATCGTCGCCACCCTCTCCCCGGAGCAGCTCGCCTCCGCGGGCAGCCTGCCGGACAACGTCCGCCTCGTCGAGTACGTCCCGCTCGATCTGCTGCTGCCCACCTGCTCGGCGATCGTCCACCACGGCGGGGCGGGCACCTTCGCCGCCGCGGCGGCGCACCGGGTGCCGCAACTGATCGTCCCCGTTCCCAGGTGGGACGAGCCGGCCCTGGCCCGCCACGTGGCGGACCGCGGCGCCGGACTCACCCTCGACGCCGCGGACCTGACGCCCGTGTCGATGCGGCGGGCGCTCACCCGGTTGCTCGGGGACGACGGCTTCTGGGAGGGCGCCGCGGCCCTCCACGAGGAGCTGCTGTCCGTCCCCAGCCCCCGCGACACCGTCCCGGTCCTCAAGGCGCTGACCGAGCGGCACCGGACCGGATTCCGACGCCCGCACGGAGGGAGCCGAACCGCCGCTTGACTTGAACCTGAGTTCAACTACGAAGCTTCACGTGTTGCCGAGAGATCACGTCACCCCCTTGAGGAGAGAGAAATGCCGGAGAAGCCGCTCCGCCTTGTCATCGTCGTCGGAAGCGTCCGCGAAGGACGCTTCTGCCTGCCCGTGTCCACCTGGTTCGCCGAGGAGGCACGGCAGTTCGGCCGGTTCGAGGTCGACGTCCTGGACCTTGCCGAGCTCTCCCTGCCGATGGTGATGCCGGACTTCGGCGGTCAGCCGGATGCCGCGACGGCCGCCGTCCAGGACGAGATCGCCGGGCGCCTGGCCGCGGCCGACGCGTTCGTCCTCGTCACCCCCGAGTACAACCACAGTTACCCCGCCGCGCTGAAGAACGTCCTGGACTGGTTCCGGGCCGAATGGGGCGCCAAGGCCTTCGGCCTGGTCTCCTACGGCGGGCAGGGCGGCGGCATCCGGGCCGCCGAGCACCTGCGGCAGGTCGTCGCCGAACTGCACTCGGTCACCGTGCGGGACGCGATGAGCTTCCACAACGCCTGGGACCTCTTCGACGAGCAGGGCGGGACCACCGACGAGGGCGAGGCCGCCGCAGCCGCCAAGCGGATGCTGACCCAGCTCGACTGGTGGGCCACGGTGCTGCGCGAGGGCCGAGACAGCCGCCCGTACCCGGGCTAGACCGGTGGCCTCTTGGGGGAGGCCACGACCCTCTCCTCCGGACCGGGCCGGTCCGGAGGGCAGGCGGCCGAGGGGCGTCCCCGAGGCCTTCGCGTCACTCGCGAAGGCCTCGGGGACGCCCCTCGGCCATGGCCACTGCGGGAACCGGCCGCATCGCGACACCCGGCTCTCGCGCAGCGGCCTCGTCAGGAGCTGAGCCGGGCGGGCCCCGCCCCGCGCCGGCCGTAGACGTCCTCCGGGTTGGTCAGCGCGCACTGCTTCAGCGACAGACAGCCGCAGCCGATGCAGTTGCTGAGCTCGTCCCGCAGCTCCTCCAGCCGCTTGATGCGCTTGTTGAGGTCCTCCTGCCAGCAGTGGGACACCATGGCCCAGTCCTCCTCGGTGGGCGTCCGGTTCTCCGGCAGCAACTCGAGGACCCCCCGAATGGTCTCGAGCGCGATACCCACACGCTGCGAGGCCCGGATGAAAGCGACACGCCTGAGCGTGTCCCGGCTGTAACGGCGCTGATTCCCCGTGGTCCTCCGGCTGACGATCAGCCCGTGCCGTTCGTAATACCGCAGCGCCGAGGTGGCGACCCCGCTGCGCTCGGCCAATTCGCCGACAGTGAGTTCTTGCGCTTTCCAGGAAACGGAGGCCATGGGCTCACGGTAACCGACTGACAAGCGCCCGTGCCGCTCCGTGGCCGCCCGACGAGGCGGCCACGGGGTGTTCCGGTACGGGCGCGGAGCGCGTGCCGGTGATCCGGCCGCACGCGCATTTCCAGACACGGTGAGGAGAACTCGTCCATGAAGGCACTGGTGTTGTCCGGTGGGTCCGGCACACGATTGCGGCCGTTCAGCTACTCCATGCCAAAACAACTCATACCGATCGCCAACAAGCCCGTCCTCGAGTACGTGCTGGAGGACGTCAAGGCGCTGGGTGTCACCGAGATCGGCATCATCGTCGGCAGTTGGGCCCCCCAGATCGAGGAGGCCATCGGCGACGGCTCCCGGCTCGGCGTGCGGGTCACCTACATCCCGCAGGACGCGCCGCTCGGCCTCGCCCACTGCGTCACCCTGGCGAAGCCGTTCCTGGGCGACGACGACTTCGTGATGTACCTCGGCGACAACATGCTGCCCGAGGGCACCGCCGACATCGCCGGGGAGTTCCGTGCCGGCCGGCCCGCCGCCCAGATCGTGGTGCACAAGGTGGCCGACCCGCGTGCTCTGGGGGTGGCCGAACTGGACACCGAGGGCCGGGTCACCCGCCTGGTGGAGAAACCGGAGGAGCCCAAGAGCGACCTCGCCCTGATCGGCGTGTACTTCTTCACCTCCGAGATCCACCGGGCCGTCGCGTCCATCAGCCCGAGCGCCCGCGGCGAACTGGAGATCACCGACGCGATCCAGTGGCTCCTCGACGACGGAGCGGAGATCAAGGCCAGCGAGTACCAGGGGTACTGGAAGGACACGGGCCGCACCGACGATGTCCTGGAGTGCAACCGCTACCTCCTCGGCAGCCTGCGCCCCGCCGTCCTCGGCGAGTGCGACGACGCCAGCCGGCTGATCGGCGAGGTGCGCATCGAGGCCGGAGCCCGCGTGGTGCGCTCCCGCATCGAAGGACCGGCCGTCGTCGGCGCCGGCAGCGTCGTCGAGGACTCCCACATCGGCCCGGACACCGCGATCGGCCAGGGCTGCACCCTGCGCGACACCCGCATCCGTGACTCCATCGTCCTCGACGGAGCGACGATCTCCGGGGTCCCCGGCATCCAGGGGTCGATCATCGGCCGCAACGCGACCGTCGGCGCCGGAGCCCACGTCGACACCTATCACCGCCTGGTGGTGGGCGACCACACCCGGATCGAGGTGGCTGCCTAATGCTGTTGTCAAGCCACGAGATGAAGCGGCGGCCGGACTTCGTAGGGGGTGCGGTCGCGGAGGATGGCGTGGAGGACGCCGGCTTTGCGGCGGGCGAGTGCGATGAGGGCCTGATGGTGGCGCTTG
>NZ_JAVRHI010000098.1:0-28096 GCF_034105845.1 Streptomyces sp. CRN 30
CGGGGCGGCGGGGGCGGTGACCGGCGGGGGCGGCGGCTGGACCGCGGCCGGCGGCGGGGTCACCGGCTGGGCCGGGGCGGCGGGCTCCTCGACCGAGACGCCGAAGTCGGTGGCGATGCCGGCCAGGCCGTTGGCGTAGCCCTGGCCGACGGCGCGGGCCTTCCAGGCGCCGTTGCGCAGGTACACCTCGACGATGACCAGGGCGGTCTCGGCGCCGAGCTGCGGGGGCGTGAAGGTGGCCAGGACGGACGTGTCGTTCGCGTCGCGGATCGTGGCCGTGGGCTCGATGCCCTGGAAGGTCTGGCCGTCCGCGTCCGGGCTGGCGGTGACGACGATCTTCTCGATGCCCGGGGGGACGGCGGTGGTGTCGATCGTGATGGCGTCCGGGGCGGTGCCGCCGCCGGAGCGGTAGGTCACACCGGGGCCGGTGGGCTGGTTGTAGAAGATGAAGTCGTCGTCGGAGCGCACCTTGCCGTCGGCGGTGAGCAGCAGGCCCGATACGTCGAGGCGCACGGGCGCGGCGACGTCCACCGTCACGCGGGCGGCGGACAGGGGGATGTTCGAGCCGGGGGTCATAGCTGTCATGGCTGGTGAACGAGCGAGCCCGCTTTACCGTTCCCTTACCCGGGAACCCCGAACGACCAGGGGGTTCCTCGCCCCCGGGCCCCCTTGTCCTCAAACGCCGGAAGGGCTGAAAGTCAGCCCCTCCGGCGTTTGAGGAGCGGGGGGCCAGGGGGCGGAGCCCCCATGAGGACGGGACGGGAAGGGGAGGCGGGGGCGAGAGTGTTCCTACGGGACCACGACGATCTTGCGGCCCACGCCGGAGGCGAACTGTTCGAGGGCCTCGGGGTAGCGGTCCAGGGGCAGGCGGTCGCTGATGAAGACGTCCGGGTCGAGAACCCCGTTCGCGAACAGCTCCGCCGCGCGTTCGTAGCTGTGCAGCACGGCCATGGACCCCGTGATGGTGATCTCCTGGTTGTAGATCCGGTACGGATCGATCTCCACCCGCGTGGCGTAGTCGGCGACGCCGAACTGGAGGAACGTACCCGCCTTGGCGACCCGGTTCAGACCGTCCTGGATGGCCTTCGCGTTGCCCGTCGCGTCGATGACCAGATCCCAGCCCCGCGGCCGGTCGAGTTCGTCGGGGGTCGCGGCGGACCCCGAGACGCCGAGGGACTTGGCGGTCTCCAGCCGGGCCGGATTGAGGTCGACCATGTCGACACTGGCCGCACCGGTGCGCTTGGCCAGCTCCAGCATCATCAGCCCCATCGTGCCGGAGCCGTAGATCAGCACGTGCGCGCCGAGCCGGGACTGCAGGACGTCGTAGCCGCGGACGGCACAGGAGAGGGGCTCGATGAGGGCCGCGTCCTGGGTGCGGATGTGCTCGGGGAGCTTCACGCAGTTCGCGACGGGCGCGACGGCGTACTGCGCCGCGCCGCCCGCCGTGGTGACGCCGATGGCGGCCCAGCGCTCGCACATGTTGTTGTGGCCGTTACGGCAGTAGCGGCACTCGTAGCAGTACAGGGAGGGGTCGACCGCGACCTGGTCGCCGACCGACACCTCGGTGACCTGGGCGCCGACCCCGACCACCTCGCCGGCGAACTCGTGCCCCGGCACGATCGGCAGCGTGGGCGCGAACTCGCCCTGGAGGATGTGCAGGTCCGTCCCGCACAGGCCGCACGCGGCGACCTGGACGACGACGTCGCGCGGCCCTGGCGTCGGGTCGGGGACCTCGCCGACGACGGCGCGGCCCACGGACTCGATGACGGCGGCCTTCATTTCACGGCTCCCAACGACAGGCCCTGGACCAGTTTGTCCTGGGCGGCGAACCCCGCGGCGAGGACCGGCAGGGAGATGACGAGCGACGCGGCGCACACCTTGGCCAGGAACAGGCCCTGGCTGGTGATGAAGCCGGTCAGGAAGACGGGGGCGGTCTCGGCGACCACACCCGTCAGCACCCGGGCGAAGAGCAGTTCGTTCCAGCTGAAGATGAAGCAGATCAGGGAGGTCGCGGCGATGCCGGGGAGGGCGATCGGGGCGACCACCCGCAGCAGGATCGTCGGCAGCTTCGCGCCGTCCACCCGGGCCGCCTCGATGATCGCGACCGGGACCTCGGCGAGGAAGGACTGCATCATCCACACCGCGATCGGCAGGTTCATCGAGGTGTAGAGGATGACCAGCAGCCAGATGTTGTCCAGCATGTCGGTGTTCTTGGCGAACAGGTAGATGGGGAGGAGACCCGCCACGATCGGCAGCATCTTCGTGGAGAGGAAGAAGAACAGGACGTCCGTCCACTTCCGCACCGGACGGATGGAGAGCGCGTACGCGGCCGGGAGGGCCAGGACGAGGACGAAGAGGGTCGAGGCGACCGACGCCACCACCGAGTTGATCAGCGCAGGCCAGGGGCTCGCGCCGCCGCCCGCGCCGAAGAACTCCCGGTAGCCGTCGAGCGTCAGGGACGCCGCCCACGACGGCGGGTTGGTGGCCGCGTCCGCCTCCGAGTGGAAGGACGTCAGCGCCATCCACGCGATGGGCAGGAAGAAGACGATCCCGGCCAGCCAGGCCACCAGGCCGAGACCGACGCCGCCCTTGCGACGGCGGACCTGTGCAGAGGCCACGGTGCTCATGCGCGGCCCACCTCCTCGCGGAACAGGGACGACACCACGCGCAGGGCGAAGGTCGCGATGATGATCGAACCGATGACGACCAGGACGCCGGCGGCCGAGGCGAGGCCGTTCTCGTGGGCCTGGTAGAAGCTCTGGTAGACGGTGTAGGGCAGGTTGGCGGTGCCCAGGCCGCCGGAGGTGATGGTGAAGACCGCGTCGAAGTTCTGCACGATGTAGATCGAACCCAGCAGGGCGCCCAGTTCCAGGTAGCGGCGCAGGTGCGGCAGGGTGAGGTGGACGAAGATCTGCCAGTCGCCCGCGCCGTCCACCCGGGCCGCCTCGATCTGCTGCTGGTCCCGGGACTGGAGTCCGGCCAGCAGGATCAGCATCATGAACGGCGTCCACTGCCAGACGAGGGACAGCTCCACCGCGATCAGCGGATTGTTGGATATCCAGTCCGGCTGGGGGCCGCCCACGTAGTGCAGCAGGCCGTTGAACAGGCCGTACTCGGGGTTGTAGAGCACGTGCTTCCACAGCAGCGCCGCCGCGACGGGGACGACCAGGAACGGGGCGATCAGCAGCGTGCGGACCACACCCCGGCCCTTGAACCGCCGGTCCAGGAGCAGCGCCAGGCCGAGGCCGAGGACCAGACTGGCGAGGACCACCGCGACGGTCAGCACGACCGTCGTCCACACCGACCTGCGCAGGTCGGCGTCGGTGAGCACCTCCCCGTAGTTGGAGAAGCCGGCGAAGGAGCGGGCGTCCGGGTAGAGCGCGTTCCAGTCGAAGAAGGAGATCACCAGCGTCGCCACGAACGGCAGCTGGGTGACCACGATCATGAAGATCAGGGCGGGGAGCAGCGGGGCCCGGGTGGCCCAGGCGCGCAGCCGCGCGGAGGGCCGGTTCGGCGGGGTGTGGAGCTCTGGTCCGGCCACGGGGGCCGTCGTCGTGGCGGTCATCGTCCCTCGTACTCCTCGGCGATCTCTTCGGCGAGTTCCTGCGACTTCTTCAGGGCCGACTCGACGGACTGGCGTCCGGCGATGGCCGCGCTGATCTCCTGGGAGACCTTGGTGCCGAGATCGGTGAACTCGGGGATGCCGACGAACTGGATGCCGGGCGCGGGCCGCGGCTGCACCCCCGGGTCCTTGGGCCTGGCCTCCTCGATCGCCTCCTTGGTCATGTCCTGGAAGGCGCCGGCCTCTTCCTTGTAGGCCGGGTTCTCGTAGGTGGAGGCCCGCTTGCCGGCCGGGACGTTGGACCAGCCGATCTCGTCGCCGACGAGCTGCTCGTACTCCTTGCTGGAGGCCCAGGAGACGAACTGCCACGCCTTGTCGGGGTTGCGGGACGCCTGCTGGATGCCCCAGGCCCAGGTGTAGAGCCAGCCGGAGGACTCCGTCTTCTCGACGGGAGCGGGGGCGTAGCCGACCTTGCCCTTGACGGGGGAGTCGGCCGCTTCGAGGGAACCGGCCGCCGAGGTGGCGTCGTACCACATGGCGACCTTGCCCTGCGTCATGTTGTTCAGGCACTCGGCGAAACCGGCCTGCGGGGCGCCGGACTCGCCGTGGTCGCGGACCAGGTCGACGTAGAACCTCACCGCCTCCTCGAACTCCGGGGAGTCCAGGCGCGCCTTCCAGTCCTTGTCGAACCAGGTGCCGCCGAAGGTGTTCACCACCGTCGTCAGCGGGGCCATCACCTCGCCCCAGCCGGGCAGGCCGCGCAGGCAGATGCCCTTCATGCCGGACTCGGCGCCGTCGGCCTGCTCGGCGAGTTCGGCGACCTGCTCCCAGGTCGGGTGCGCGGGCATGGTCAGGCCCGCCTTCTCGAAGACGTCCTTGCGGTACATCAGGAAGGAGGACTCGCCGTAGAAGGGCTGGCCGTAGAGCTTGCCGTCCTCGCCGGTGAGGGACTCGCGCATCGGCTTCAGGACGTCCTGCTCGTCGTAGGCGGTGTCCTTCGCGGCGTAGGAGTCCATCTCGCGCAGCCACTCGTTCTTGGCGTAGATGGGTATCTCGTAGTTGGAGAGGGTGGCGACGTCGTACTGGCCGGCCTGGTTGGCGAAGTCCTGGCTGATCTTGTCGCGGACGTCGTTCTCCGGCAGCACGGTGAAGTTCACCTTGATGCCGGTGTCCTCGGTGAAGTGGTCGGCGGTGAGCTTCTGCAACTCGACCATCTGCGGGTTGTTGACCATGAGGACGTTGATGGCGTCGCCGCCGGAGCCGGCTCCGCCCGCCCCGACCCAGCAGCCGGAGAGCAGCGGGGCGGCGAGCAGCGTCCCTGCGGCGGCCATGGCGAGTGCGCCTCGCGGCCTCCGTCGGCTCTGGGTTCGCATGGATCGCTCCTGAACATATGGGGAGGTAATGGGCGATATGAGGGTGTGGTCGTCCCACGCGGGGAGGCGCGGGACGGGGTCGGTCAGACGCGGATGACCTGAGGGCCGAGCAGCGAGTAGCGATGCGCCTCGGCGGCGGGCAGCAGGGTGCTGGTCACGATCGCCTCCAGGGAGCCGATCTCCGCGAACCGGCAGAAGCTGACCGCCCCGAACTTGGTGTGCGTGCCCGCGAACACCGTGCGCCGGGCGGCCCGCACGGCCTGCGCCTTCACCTCGCTGACCGCCGGGTCGGGCGTGGTCAGGCCGTGTTCGCGGGAGATGCCGTTGGCGCCGATGAAGGCGAGGTCGATGACGAATCCGGCCAGCATCTTGGTGGTCCAGTGGTCGACGGTGGCGAGCGTGCCCGACCGGACCCGGCCGCCGAGCAGCAGCACGGAGACACCGTCGGACTCGGCGAGCGCGCCGGCCACCGGGAGGGAGGCGGTGACCACGGTCAGCGGCCGGCCGCGGGGGAGGGCCTCGGCGATGAGCTGCGGGGTGAACCCCTCGTCGACGAAGACCGTTTCGGCGTCCCCGAGCAGTTCGGCCGCCGCGGCGGCGACCCGGCGCTTCTCGGGCACGTGGCTGGTGGCGCGGAAGGCGAGCGTCGTCTCGAACCCGGCGCTCTCCACGGGGTAGGCGCCGCCGTGGGTGCGGCGGACCAGTCCGTGGTCCTCCAGGGCGCGCAGGTCCCGGCGTACGGTCTCCTTGGCCACGCCCAGTGTGGCGGCGAGCACGGTGACGTCGACGGAACCGGAGGCACGGGCGGCCCGGACGATCTCCCGCTGGCGCTCTTCCGCCGTTCTTGTGCCCATGCCACACCTGCCTCACGCGCGCCGTTGCCCGTTCGGGCCCCGCAGGACCCTTGGGGAGAGTTCTACCCGCGGTACGCGGCGCTGACCAGGTCTGTTGCGGAGCCGATGATGCCCGTTTGTGCCCGTTCCGGTCGGCCGGGGACCGTCGTGGACCAGGGTCGCAGCCCGCGCGGGCGTCTGATCGGGCAGCGCGGATGCCCGAACGGGGAAGAGGACGGGCCCGAACGCTGCCCGTCCTCTGTCAAGTGGCTGTGCTTTTTGGTCAGTACGGCGGTCAGTACGGCGGTCAGTGCGGCGGTCAGTGCGGCGGTCAGTACGGCCAGATCGGCGGGTCGGTGACGAAGTGGCCGCCGAGGCGGGCGTGTGCCGGGTTGTCCGCCTCCAGTTCGCCCTGCTCGGCGATGAGCTTCTCGGCGTACTGCTCCGAGTCGTCGCACGGTTCGTAGCCCAGCGCCCGCGCGGTGCTCAGGTCCCACCACAGCCGGGTGTTGGCGGAGGAGCCGTAGACGACGGTGTGGCCGACGTCCTCGGCGGTCAGGGCGGCGTGGAAGAGGCGGGCGCCGTCGGCCGGGCTCATCCACACCGACAGCATCCGCACGCTGGTGGGTTCGGGGAAGCAGGACCCGATGCGGACGGAGACGGTCTCGATGCCGTGCTTGTCCCAGTAGAACTGGGCGAGGTCCTCGCCGAAGGACTTGGACAGGCCGTAGAAGGTGTCCGGGCGGCGCGGGGTGTCGATGGGGATGAGGGGGTCGTCGCCCCGGGGACGCGGGGTCCAGCCGACGGCGTGGTTGGAGGAGGCGAAGACGATCCGGCTCACGCCCTCCTCGCGGGCGGCCTCGTAGACGTTGTACGTGCCCTCGATGTTGGCCTTCAGGATCTTCTCGAAGGGGGCTTCCAGGGAGATGCCCGCGAGGTGGATGATCGCGTCGACACCGCGGACCGCCTCCCGTACGGCGGCCCGGTCGGCGAGGTCGGCGGTGACGGCGTCCGGTCCGCCCGCCGCGTCCTCGACGGGGCGCAGGTCGAACAGGCGGAGGTCGTAGCCGAAGGCGGGGAGCAGGTTCCGCATCAGGGTACCGAGGCCGCCGGCGGCGCCGGTGAGAAGGACGGTGCGGGGAGCGGGCATCCTCGGATCTCCTTGGGTCCACATGCGCGTACGGCATTCACAAGCGTGGGAACGCTACGGACGGGCGTCGTTCCCCGTCAAGGGCCGCGCGCTTGACCGGTGTTCAGGGGCGCCTTAGCGTGAGCCCGTTCAGAGATGTAGACGCCGATCATACATATGGAATCGGGAGAGCCCGTGACGACAGCCCCTCTCGCCGCTCGACTCACCGCCCCTCGCGGGCCGCTGTTCTTCCCCGTCACCGCGTACGGCCCGGACGGCGAGCTCGATCTCGACGTCTACCGTGCCCATGTGCGCCAGGGGGTGGAGGACGGCGCGGCCGCCGTGTTCGCGTGCTGCGGCACCGGCGAGTTCCACGCGCTCACGCCCGAGGAGTTCCAGGACTGCGTGCGGACGGCGGTCGAGGCCACGGCGGGGCGCGTCCCGGTCGTGGCGGGCGCCGGCTACGGCACCGCCCTGGCCGTCCGGTACGCGCGCCTCGCCGCGGCGGCCGGCGCCGACGGACTGCTCGCCATGCCGCCGTACCTCGTCGTCGCCGGGGAGGAGGGGCTGCTGCGGCACTACCGGGAGGTGGCCGCCGCGACGCCCCTGCCCGTCGTCGTCTACCAGCGCGACAACGTCGTCCTCACCCCCCGCGCGGTGGTCGAACTCGCCCGCACCGACGGGATCATCGGCCTCAAGGACGGCCTCGGCGACCTGGACCTGATGCAGCGCATCGTCAGCGCGGTCCGCGGCGAGAGCGGCGGTGACTTCCTCTACTTCAACGGGCTGCCGACCGCCGAGCAGACCCAGCTCGCCTACCGCGGGCTCGGCGTCACGCTGTACTCCTCCGCCGCGTTCTGCTTCGCGCCCGCCGTCGCCGTCGCCTTCCACCGGGCGCTCGCCACCGGCGACGACGGGACCGCGCACCGGCTCCTCGACGGCTTCTACCGGCCCTTCACCGAACTGCGCGCCCAGGGCCGCGGGTACGCCGTCTCCCTGGTCAAGGCCGGGGTACGGCTGCGCGGTCTGGACGTCGGCGAGGTGCGGCCCCCGCTGCACGAGCCGTCCGGGGACCATGTGAAACAGCTCGCCGACGTGATCGCGCGCGGGCACGCGCTGCTGGAGGAGGCACGGTGAAGGCATCGGCGTTCGTCTACCCCTGGGACATCGACGGCGACCCGCGCGCGGCCGAGACCGTCGCGTCGCTCGGCGTGGCGCAGGTGACCCTCGCGGCCGCCTACCACTCCACGCGCGCGCTGACGCCCCGCCATCCGCGCCACCGGGTCGTCACCGCCGAGTACGCGGCCGTGCTCTATCCGCCGGACGGGCGGTGGGACGGGCGGGACATCCGGCCGTACCCGGCGGGGGACTGGGCGCCCGGGGACGCCTACGGACGGGCCGCCGGGGCGCTCGCGGACGCGGGTCTGGAGGTGCACACCTGGGTGGTGCTCGCCCACAACTCGCGGCTCGGCGCCGAGCGGCCGGAGACCTCCGTCGTCAACGCGTACGGGGACCGGTATCCGTGGGCGCCGTGCATCGCGCGAGCCGCCACGCGCGCGTACCTCGTCGCGCTGGCCGCCGAGGCGGCGGTGCGGCCGGGGGCGCGCGGGACCGAGCTGGAGTCGCTCGGGTGGTACGGGCTGGCGCACCTGCACGCCCACGACAAGACGGCCGGGGTGGGGCTCGGGGACGCCGGGCAGTACCTGATGTCGCTGTGCTTCTGCGCCGACTGCCGTACGGGGTACGCGGCCCAGGGGCTGGACGGCGACCGGCTGGCCGGTGCGGTGCGGGAGGCGCTGGAACCGGTGTGGCGGGGGGAGGTGCCGTCCGGCGGAGGCTGGGCGGGGGTGGAGAAGCTGCTCGGCGAGGAGACGGCGGGCGCCACGCGCGCGTGGCGGGACGGCACGGCCCGGTCCCTCCAGGAGGAGGCGGTGGGGGCGGTGCGGGCGGCCGCGCCGGAGGGGTTCCAGGTACTGCTGCACGCGGATCCCGTCTCGTACCACTGCGGGGCGAACGCCGGTGTCGATCCGGCGCACATCCTGTCCGTCGCGGACGGGGTGGTCGTGCCCTGCACGGGGGGTGCGGAGCCGGTGGCTCCGTTCGCCGGGCGGGGGCGGGAGGGTGCGGTGATCGCCGCGAACTTCACGGTGGTCGGCGGCATGGGAGGCAGCCCGGGGACGCTCGCAGGGGACCTGGAGCGGGCCCGGGACCTGGGGGCGACGGAAGTGCGGCTGTATCACGCCGGGCTGGCGTCGGACGGGGATCTGGAGCTGGTACGGAAGGGGCTGGGCGCCGGCTGAGGGGACGGATGGGGGCTGGGCGCCGGCTGAGGGGACCGGATTCAGGTGACCCGGCACAGCGGGGTGCCTCCGCCGGAGGAGGTACCCACAGCGCCCACCCGTGCCGCCCCCGGCGGCAGACTGCCTGCGGGCTGCGGCTGCTCGGCCGGTGGACGTCGGCTACGGGCGGGGTGTCCGGGGTCCGGCCGTCGCCGTCGCCGTCGTCAGCAGGACGGCTCCCAGTGCGGGGAGCAGGAGCGGGAGGGGGACCACGGTCACCAGGGCCGTGCCCGCCGCCAGGCCCAGGACGTTCGGGGCGTACACCAGCGTGCCCGTCGTCGACGAGACGCGGCCCAGGAGGGCGGCCGGGGTCTCGCGCTGCACCGTCGTCAGCGTGGCTGTCAGGACGGCCGGGAGCCCCGCTCCGATCGCCGCGCTCGCCGCCAGGACCACCGGCTCGGACGGCACCGCCCGTACCGTCACCGCCGCCCCGAACAGGGCGATCCCGTACGCCGCGAAGCGTCGCGCGCCCAGGCGCCGCAGGGCCGGACCGGCGAGCAGGCCGACGGCCACCGAACCGGCGCCCTGCGCGGCGTACAGCACACCGGCGTACGCGGCGGGACGGCCGAGCGCGTCGGTGACGGCGTACACCGCGGGGCCGCCGGCCCCCGCGCACAGCATCGTCACGCCGCCGGCGAGCACCAGCGGGCGCAGCCGGGGGTGGGAGCGGACGAAACGGACGCCCTCGGCCGCGCGCCGCCGCCGGTTCCCGACCGGGCGCTCCGGCGCCGGCTCCCGGACCCGCAGCGCCGCGAACAACCCCGCGGCCAGCACGAACGTGGCCGCGTCCAGCAGCGCCACCGCCGCCCCGCCGTACGCCGCGTACAGCCCCGCGCCCGTCAGCGGGGCCACCAGCTTCATGCCCTCGTTCACGGTCGTGCGCAGACCGCCCAAGTCGCCGAGCAGCCGCCGGTCCACGGCTGCGGCGACGAGCGCCGCCTCCGCCGCGTCGGCGGTCACACCGGCCGCGCCGTACACCGCCAGCAGCAGGAACAGCAGCCACAGGCGGCCCGCCGAGTCCACGGCGAGGAGAGCCGGGAGCACGGCGGCCAGCGACAGGTTGACGCCGATCAGCAGCGGCTTGCGGCGGACCCGGTCCGCCGGCATCCCCAGGGCCGGACCGGCGAGCGTCGGTGCCCACAGGGCCAGCAGGCACAGGCCCGCAAGGCCGTCCGAACCCGTCAGGTCCTTCACCCACACCCCGGACGCCAGCCACAGCGCCGAGGTCCCGAAGCCGGACACCACCACCCCGGCCAGATAGAACCGCGCGTTCCGGTCACGGAGCACCCGCACCGTCGTCCATGTCGTCATGCCTGGTCATCGTGGGACTAAGGCCCCGGCCCCGGCATCGGGCACCCGCCCTGTCTCCGGAGCCCGAGCAAACCGGCTCTGTCAGAAGCATTGACGGGGCACCGCGCCCCTCCTACCTTCAACGCGTCGTACTCCGTACGTCATATATGAGACGCGATACGCGATATCCGAGAGGCGCACATGACCTCTGTGCCCACCCCGATCCCCTCCCGCACGCAGTACGTGCTCCAGGAGATCAAACGCCGCATCCTCACCGGACGGCTGACGCCCGGTCAGGCCCTGGTCGAGACCGAACTCGCCGCACAGTTCGGGGTCTCCAAGACCCCGGTGCGCGAGGCGCTCAAGACCCTGGCCGGCACCGGACTGGTCAGGATGAGCCAGTACAAGGGCGTCACGGTGCGCATGGTCGACGCGGACATGGCACGCGAGGTCTACGACGTGCGGCTGCTCCTGGAGCCGGAGGCCCTCCGGCGTGCCGTGCGGCGCGGCGCCTCCCTCGACGCCGCCCGGTCCGCCCTCACCCGGGCCGACCGGGCCGCGGACACCGCCGAACGGTCCCTCGCCAACCGGGAGTTCCATCGCGCGCTGTATCTGCCCTGCGGCAACCCGCTGCTGGGCCGGATGCTCGACGAGGTCCGCGACCAGGCGGCCCTCGTCTCCGCGGTCGCCTGGGCCGCCGACCCCTCCTGGGACCGGGAGGCCGGCGAGCACCAGGAGATCCTGCGCCTCGCCCTCGCCGGCGACGCGGACGGCGCCGCACGCGCCCTCCACGCGCACATCGCGTCCTTCGTCGAGCGGGCCTTCCCGGCGGCCGAACACGAGCCGGGACAGGCCCAGGAAGAGGACGGTCAGGCATGACAACGACGTTCGAGACCCAGCGGGCGGCCCTGGCCGACGTGGTGGCGATCCCGGTGACACCGTTCGCCGCGGACGGCTCCGTCGACCCCGCCACGTACCGGGCCCTGCTGCGTCGCCTGCTCGACGCCGGTATCACCACCCTCACGCCCAACGGCAACACCGGCGAGTTCTACGCCCTCACCCCGGCCGAGCGCCGCCAGGTCACCGAGCTGACCGTCGAGGAGGCCGGCGACCGCGCGGACATCCTCGTCGGCGTCGGCCACGACGTGCCCACCGCCGTCGCCTCCGCCCGGCACGCCCGCGACACCGGCGCCCGGATGGTGATGGTCCACCAGCCCGTCCACCCCTACGTCTCCCAGGCCGGCTGGGTCGACTACCACCGCGCGATCGCCGAGGCCGTGCCCGAGCTGGGCGTCGTGCCCTACGTCCGCAACCCGCAGCTCGCCGGGGCGCGCCTGGCCGAGCTGGCCGACACCTGCCCCAACGTCATCGGCGTGAAGTACGCCGTGCCGGACGCGGCGAAGTTCGCGGGCTTCGCCCGGGACGCGGGACTGGAGCGCTTCGTCTGGGTGGCGGGCCTCGCCGAGCCGTACGCCCCCTCGTACTTCTCCGCGGGTGCCACCGGCTTCACCTCGGGGCTGGTGAACGTCGCCCCGGCCGTCTCGCTGAACATGATCGAAGCGCTTCGGTCGGGTGACTTCACGGCCGCCATGAAGGTCTGGGAGCAGATCCGCCGCTTCGAGGAACTGCGCGCCGCCAACGGTTCCGCCGACAACGTCACCGTCGTCAAGGAGGCCCTCGCCTCCCTCGGCCTGTGCCGCCGCGAGGTCCGCCCGCCCAGCAGACCGCTGCCTCAGAGCGAGCGCGCCGAGGTCGCCGCCATCGCCGCGGGGTGGTCCGTGTGAACCAGCCCCACGAGGCGAAGCAGCCCCACCAGCTCCGCAGCCACCAGTGGTACGGCACCGACGGCCTGCGCTCCTTCAGCCACCGCGCCCGCACCCGCCAGCTCGGCTACCTGCCCGAGGAGCACCTCGGCAAGCCCGTCATCGCGATCCTCAACACCTGGTCCGACATCAATCCCTGTCATGTGCACCTCCGTGACCGTGCCCAGGCGGTCAAGCGCGGGGTGTGGCAGGCGGGCGGCTTCCCCCTGGAGTTCCCGGTCTCCACGCTCAGCGAGACCTTCCAGAAGCCGACCCCGATGCTCTACCGGAACATGCTCGCCATGGAGACCGAGGAACTGCTGCGGTCCTACCCGGTGGACGGCGCCGTGCTGATGGGCGGCTGCGACAAGTCCACGCCCGCGCTGCTCATGGGCGCCGCCTCCGTCGACCTGCCGGCCGTGTTCGTGCCCGCCGGGCCCATGCTCCCCGGGCACTGGCGCAACGAGGTCCTCGGCTCCGGCACCGACATGTGGAAGTACTGGGACGACCGGCGGGCCGGGCTCATCGGCGACTGCGAGATGCAGGAGCTGGAGAGCGGCCTGGCCCGTTCGCCCGGCCACTGCATGACGATGGGCACCGCCTCCACCCTGACCGCCGCCGCCGAGGCGCTCGGCGTCACCGTGCCGGGCGCGTCCAGCATCCCCGCCGTCGACTCCGGGCACGACCGGATGGCCGCCGCGGCCGGACTGCGCGTCGTCGACCTCGTCCACCGCGACCGCCGGCTGAGCGAGATCCTCACCGCGGACGCCTTCGAGGACGCCGTCACCACCGTCCTCGGGCTCGGCGGCTCCACCAACGCGGTCATCCACCTGATCGCCATGGCCGGCCGCGCGGGCGTCCGCCTCACCCTGGACGACTTCGACCGCATCGCCCGCACGGTCCCGGTGCTGGCGAACGTACGGCCCGGCGGACAGACGTACCTGATGGAGGACTTCCACTTCGCCGGCGGGCTGCCCGGGTTCCTCTCCCGCATCACCGACCTGCTCCACCTGGAGAGGCCCACGGTCTCCTTCGACACGCTGCGCGAACAGCTCGACGGCGCGCTCGTCCACGACGACGACGTCATCCGGCCCCGCGACAACCCGGTCGCGGCCGAGGGCGGGGTGGCCGTGCTGCGCGGCAACCTCTGTCCCGACGGCGCCGTCATCAAGCACATCGCCGCCGAACCGCACCTGCTCAAGCACACCGGCCGCGCCGTCGTCTTCGACGACTACAGGGCCATGCAGCGCACCATCAACGACCCGGAGCTGGGCATCACCGCCGACACCGTCCTGGTGCTGCGCAACGCCGGACCCAAGGGCGGCCCCGGGATGCCCGAGTACGGCATGCTCCCGATCCCCGACCACCTGCTCAAGCAGGGCGTGCGGGACATGGTGCGGATCTCCGACGCCCGGATGAGCGGCACCAGTTACGGCGCCTGCGTACTGCACGTCGCGCCCGAGTCGTACATCGGCGGTCCGCTCGCCCTGGTCCGCACCGGCGACACGATCAGCCTCGACGTCGCCGCCCGCACCCTCACCCTCGACGTGGACGACGCCGAGCTGGAACGGCGCCGGGCCGCGTGGACCCCGCCGCCCGAGCGGTACGAGCGGGGCTACGGCGCGCTCTACAACGAACAGATCACCCAGGCCGACACCGGCTGCGACTTCGAGTTCCTGGCCCGGCCGGGCCAGGTGCAGGACCCGTACGCGGGCTGACACCCCCCCGACGGAGAAAAGACCGCCGCACACCCCTGCACATGCAGAAAGCGCTTCCTGTACGACACACGCACGACGTACCAGAACGGAGAACAGTCATGGCCCAAGCCGCAGCCGTGGCGAAACCGCCCGCGCCACCCCGGCGACGCCGTGCCTCCGCCACGCCGCGCAGGCTCCCGTACCTGCTGATCGCCCCGGCGGGTCTGCTGATGCTGGGCTTCATCGCCTACCCGGTCATCAGCGTCTTCTACTACAGCCTGCAGGAGTACAACCCCACCAAGCCGTGGCGGAACGGCTACGCGGGCTTCGACAACTTCGTCAAGATCTTCACCGACGACCCGGCCTTCTGGGACACCCTCGTCTTCAGCGCCAAGTGGGTCTTCGTCGAGGTCGGACTGCAACTGCTCTTCGGACTCGCGCTGGCCCTGATCGTCAACCAGACCTTCGTCGGCCGGGGTCTGGGCCGCGCCCTGGTCTTCTCGCCCTGGGCCGTCTCCGGCGTGCTGACCTCCGCGATCTGGGTGCTGCTCTACAACTCCCAGACCGGCATCACCCGCTACCTCGCCGACATGGGCATCGGCTCCTACGGCACCAGCTGGCTCTCGGACACCTCGACGGTCTTCCCGGCGGCGATCGTCGCCGACCTCTGGCGCGGCGTGCCCTTCTTCGCGATCCTCATCCTCGCCGACCTCCAGTCCGTCTCCAAGGACCTCTACGAGGCCGCCGAGGTCGACGGGGCGAGCCGGATCAAGCAGTTCTGGCACATCACGCTGCCGCACCTGAAGGACGCGATCATCCTCTCCACGCTGCTGCGCGCGGTGTGGGAGTTCAACAACGTCGACCTGCTCTACACCCTCACCGGCGGCGGACCGGCGGGCGAGACCACGACCCTGCCGCTCTACATCGCCAACACCTCCGTCGACGCCCACGACTTCGGCTACGCGTCCGCCCTGACCACGGTCGCGTTCGTGATCCTGCTCTTCTGCTCGATGGTCTATCTGCGGCTCAGCAAGTTCGGAGGCGAGAGCAAATGATCACCAAGGAGGCCACCGCGGCCGCGCCCGCCCCCGCGCGGGCCGTCCCGTCCCCGCCCGGCCCGGCGAAGAAGAACCGCCCCGCCTGGGACGAGGTCCCCCGCTGGCAGATCTACCTCCCGCTCGGCGTCTACCTCGTCTTCACCGTCATCCCCTTCTACTGGATACTCCTGTTCTCCCTGCGCCCGGCCGGCTCGACCTCGCTGGTGCCCTGGCCGATGACGTTCGACCACTTCGAGAAGGTCTGGACGGAACGCAGCTTCGGCACCTACTTCGGCAACAGCGTCCTCGTCGGCGTCGCCACCCTGGTGATGACCACGCTCGTCGCGCTGGCCGGCGGCTACGCCCTCGCCCGGTTCGACTTCAAGGTCAAGCGCGTGTTCATGCTGGCGCTGCTCTGCTCCCAGTTCGTGCCGGGCGCGCTGCTCCTTGTCCCGCTCTTCGAGATCTTCGCCGAGCTGAAGATGATCAACTCGCTGGGCAGCGTCATCATCGCCGAGACGGTCTTCCAGCTGCCGCTGTCGATGATCCTGATCAGCAACTTCATCAAGAACGTGCCGTACTCCCTGGAGGAGGCCGCCTGGGTCGACGGCTGCGGCCGGATGAAGGCGTTCCGGATCGTCGTACTGCCGCTGCTGCGGCCGGGCATCATCGCCGTCGGCTCCTTCGCCTTCGTGCACTCCTGGAACCACTTCCTGTTCGCCCTGATGTTCCTCAACAACCAGTCCAAGCAGACCATCCCGGTCGGCCTGAACACCCTGATGAGCGCGGACAGCGTCGACCTCGGCGCGCTCGCCGCGGGCGGCATCATCGCCGCCGTCCCCGTGGTGATCGTCTTCGCCTTCATCCAGAAGTGGCTGATCACCGGCTTCAGCGCGGGGGCGGTGAAGGGGTGAGCGCGCCTGTCCCCGTCGTCCTCGCCGGCGCCCGCGGGCACGGCCGCTGGCACGTCGCCAACCTCCGCCGCCTGGAGCGGACCGGCCTGGTCCGCCTCGCCGGGATCTGCGAACTGAATGCCCTCGACGAGCAGGAGGCCCAGGGCCCGGTGCCCGAGCAGTCCGCCGACCTCGGCGCCCTCCTCGACACCACCGGCGCCCGGATCGCCGTGATCTGCACGCCGATCCCGACCCACACCGACCTGGCGCTGACCGCCGCCCGCCGCGGCGCGCACCTGCTCCTGGAGAAGCCCCCGGCACCGTCGTACGCCGAGTTCCGGCGGATGGCCGACGGGGTCGCGGCGGCGGGCACCGCCTGCCAGATCGGGTTCCAGTCGCTGGGCTCGCACGCCGTGCCGGCCGTCCTCGGCCTGGTCGCCGAGGGCGCGATCGGGGACGTCACCGGCGTCGGCGGGGCCGGCGCCTGGGTCCGCGACGAGGCGTACTTCCGCCGCTCGCCCTGGGCGGGCCGGCGCCGCATGGACGGCACCGACGTCGTCGACGGGGCGCTCACCAACCCCCTCGCCCACGCCGTCGCCACCGCCCTCGCCCTCGGCGGCGCCACCCGCGCCGAGGACGTCACCGGCATCGAGACCGAACTGGCCCGCGCCAACGACATCGAGGCCGACGACACCTCCTGCGTCCGGATCACCACCGCGGCCGGGCGGCGGATCACCGTCGCCGCGACCCTCTGCGCCGAGCGGGCCGCCGAACCGTACGTCCTGGTGCACGGCACCCGCGGCCGGATCACCTTCTGGTACAAGCAGGACCGCGTCCTGCTCCAGCGCGCGGGGCACGGTCCCGAGGAGTTCGAGCACGGCCGCACCGACCTGCTGGAGAACCTGGTCGCACACGTGAGCGACGGCACCGGACTGCTCGTCCCGCCCGAGGCGACCGGCGCCTTCATGCGGGTCGTGGAGGCGATCCGCCGCGCCCCCGACCCGGCGGCCCTGCCCGAGGCGGCCTGGCACCGGATCGACGCCGAGCGGCGCCGGGTCGTCCCCGGCGTCGACCGGCTCGTCGAGGCCGCCGCCGGCACCCTCTCCCTCTACTCCGAGCTGGGCGCCCCCTGGGCCCCCGCCACCCGGCACTCCCAGGAAGGGGCGATCACCCGATGACCGGCACCGACTCCCCGGTCCTGCGCGTGGCCGGCCGCCCCGTCGGCCGCTACGTCGTCCGGCCCGAGCTGCCCGCCCGGTCCTCCCCGCGCCCCTACCTGCACCCCGTCACCACCCTGGCCGGCACCGCGGTGACCGAGTTCTCGCCCGCCGACCACACCCACCACCTCGGCGTCGGTGTCGCCGTTCCCGACGTCGAGGGGCACAACTTCTGGGGCGGGCGCACCTACGTCCGCGACCGGGGCCCGACCGAGCTGGACAACCACGGCACGCAGCGGCACACCGCGTTCCCGCTCCGCGACCCCGACGGGTTCGTGGAGGAGCTGCGCTGGGTCGCCGCCGGGTCCGAACTCCTGCGCGAGCGCCGTACGGTCGCGGCCACCGCGCTCACCGACCGGGCCTGGGCGCTGGACTTCACCTTCTCGCTCACCAACGTCACCGCCGGGCCGCTCACCATCGGCAGCCCCGCCACCAACGGCCGTCCCGGCGCGGCCTACGGCGGTTTCTTCTGGCGGGCCCGCAAGGAGGCGAAGGCACCGGACGTCCTCACCCCGGACGCCGAGGGCGAGGCGGCCGTGCACGGCTCCCGCGCCGACTGGCTCGCGCTGGTCGGCACCGGCTGGTCGCTGGTGTTCGCGGGGGCCACCGGACGGACCCGCGAGGACCCCTGGTTCGTCCGCACCGAGGAGTACCCCGGCGTCGGCTCCTCCCTCGCCCACGACACCCGGCTGGCGGTGGCCCCGGGCGACACGGTGGTCCGCCGGATCGTCACCGTCGTCGCCGACGGCCGCCTCGACGCGCCCGGCGCCGCCGCCCTCGTACGGAAGGCGGTCAGCCCGTGAGCACCTACCGCAACCCCGTCCTGAACGCCGACTGGTCGGATCCGGACGTCGTCCGCGTCGGCGACGACTTCTACCTGACCGCGTCCAGCTTCGGCCGCGCCCCCGGCCTGCCGGTCCTGCACTCGCGCAACCTGGTCGACTGGACCCTCGTCGGCCACGCCCTGGACCGCCTCGAACCCGCCGCCGTCTTCACCGCGCCCCGGCACGACTGCGGTGTCTGGGCCCCCGCGATCCGCCACCACGACGGCCGCCTCTGGATCTTCTGGGGCGACCCCGACCGGGGGATCTTCCAGGTCAACGCCCCCGGTGCCGAGGGCCCGTGGACCCGCCCGCACCTGGTCAAGGAGGGCAGGGGACTGATCGACCCGTGCCCCCTGTGGGACGAGGACAGCGGCGAGGCGTACCTCGTGCACGCCTGGGCCAGATCCCGCTCCGGCATAAAGAACCGGCTCACCGGCCACCGGATGCGCCCCGACGGCACCGGTCTCCTCGACGAGGGCAAGGTCATCGTCGACGCCGACCGCGTCCCCGGCTGGTTCACCCTGGAGGGCCCCAAGCTCTACCGGCACGACGGCTGGTACTGGATCTTCGCGCCCGCCGGGGGAGTGGAGACCGGCTGGCAGGGCGCGTTCCGCTCCCGCGACTTCTTCGGACCCTACGAGGAACGGGTCGTCCTGGAGCAGAAGGACACCGACGTCAACGGTCCCCACCAGGGCGGCTGGGTGCGCACCGCGGCCGGCGAGGACTGGTTCCTGCACTTCCAGCAGCGCGGCGCGTACGGCCGGGTCGTGCACCTCCAGCCGATGCGGTGGGAGCCCGGCGGGTGGCCGGTCCTCGGGGACGACGGCGCCCCCGTCGCCGAGCACCCGCTCCCCGCCCTGCCGCTCCAGGCGCCCGCCGCGCCCGCGCGGGACGACGACTTCCCCGGCGGCCGGTTCGGCCCCCAGTGGTCGTGGACCGCCAACCCCGGCGAGGGGTGGACGCTCCCGCACCCCGGGGACGGCCTGCGGCTCGCGTGCGTCCGCTCGGCCGACGCGCACGACCTGCGCAAGGTGCCGCACGTCCTCACCCAGCGGTTCCCCGGCGACCCGGGCACCGTGGAGGTGGAGCTGCGCCTCGACAGCGAGGAGCCCGGGGCACGGGCCGGCCTGGCGGTGCTCGGCGACGCGTTCAGCTGGATCGGACTCCAGCGCGGCGCGGACGGCGCGGTGCACCTCGTCCACCGGTACGCCGAGTCGGTGGCGGAGGCCGAACGGGACGCCGCCCACGCCCGGCCCGCGCCGGACGGCCGGGTACGGCTGCGGATCGAGGCCGGCCCGTACGCCCGCTGCCGCTTCGGCTACGACACCGGCGACGGGTTCCGGCCCTCGGGCCAGGTCTTCGCCGCCACGCCGTGGCGCTGGGTCGGCGCCCTGCTCGGCCTGTTCGCGCTCGCGCCCGCCGGGACGGGGGACGCGGGGACCGCCGCCTTCACGCGGTTCCGGATCAGCACGCCCTGACACCCGCGCCCACCGAACTCCCCCCACGTGTTCCGCCCGCTCGATCCCAGCAGAACCGATCCCAGCAGAACCGATCCAGAAGAGAGCCGACCAATGAAGATCAGCATGCGCAGCAACAGCACGGGCAGGCGCCGCCTCCCGGCCGCCGTGGCCCTGGGAGCCGTACTGGCGCTGACCGCCACCGCCTGCGGGGACGACGGCAGCGGGTCGGGCGGCGGCGAAGGGGGCGAGGGCAGCGGCAAGGGGAAGATCACCTTCTGGGACAACAACGGCGGCGTCCGCACCGACATCTGGAAGGAGATCATCGCCGACTTCGAGAAGGCCAACCCGGACGTCGACGTCGAGTACGTGGGGATCGCCTCCACCGAGTACCAGTCGAAGGTCGACACCGCCATCCAGGGCGGCGGCCTGCCGGACGTCGGCGGGGTCAGCGCCTCCATGCTGGCCGGGTTCGCCGCGCAGAACGCGCTGGACCCGCTCGACGACCGGCTCGCCGGCTCCTCCCTGAGCGGCAAGCTCAACAAGGACATGGTCGAGTCGCTGAAGGCCGCCGGCGGCGGTGACGGCACGCTGTACTCGGTGCCGACCTCCGCCAACAACGGTGTCCTCTACTACCGCACCGACCTGTTCGACAAGGCGAAGCTGGAAGAGCCGGCCACGTGGGACGCCTTCTACGAGGCGGCCGAGAAGCTCACGAACGCCGGGGACAACGAGTTCGGGTACACCATCCGCGGCGGCGCGGGTTCGATAGCCCAGGCGCTCGACGCGATGTACGGCCAGTCCGGTATCACCTCCTTCTGGGACTCCTCCGGTGAGAAGACCACCGTCAACGACCCGAAGAACGTCGAAGGGCTGGAGAAGTACGCCGAACTCTTCAAGAAGGTCACGCCGGCCGCCGACCTCAACAACGACTTCACCAAGATGGTCGCCCAGTGGGACTCGGGCACGATCGGGATGCTCAACCACAACCTGGGTTCCTACCAGGACCACGTGAAGGCGTTCGGCGAGGACAGCTTCCGCGGCATTCCGCAGCCGATCGGGCCCGGCGGAAAGCGGGTCCAGGTCTCCAACCCGGTGGACGGGATCGGTCTCTTCAAGAGCTCCAAGAACAAGGACGCCGCCTGGAAGTTCATCGAGTTCGCGTCGTCGCACGAGGAGAACTCGAAGTTCAACGAGTCGGCGGGGCAGGTGCCGGCCAACACCGACGCGGCGAAGGACGCGTGGATCTCCGAGGCGGAGCCGACGAAGCTGGCCGCCGAGGCGTTGACGGACGGGTCCACCACCATCGTCCAGCTGCCCTACTACCTGCCGGACTGGAACACGATCTCCAAGGCCGACAACGAGCCGAACTTCCAGAAGGTGCTGCTGGGGAAGATGTCGGCGAAGGAATTCCTGGACACCATGGCGGAGCAGCTGAATGAGGCTCAGGCCGAGTGGAACGAGCAGAAGGGCTGAGTTCCGGTGCGGGGCGGCCCGTATTCCGCAGGGTGCGGGCCGTCCGTGGTTCTTCGCACAGTTCCCCGCGCCCCCAGGTGGGTGCGTTTCC
The DNA here is from genome assembly GCF_034105845.1 of Streptomyces sp. CRN 30. Lineage (NCBI taxonomy): Bacteria > Bacillati > Actinomycetota > Actinomycetes > Kitasatosporales > Streptomycetaceae > Streptomyces > Streptomyces sp. CRN 30. The sequence goes on from NZ_JAVRHI010000098.1 coordinate 21,021, forward strand.
TCCCCGCTGACAAGGAATTCCGCGTGTCCCTTTCCCGAAGGCAGGTCGCCGTAGCCGCTGTCGGCTCGGTGCCGCTGGTGTTCGCCGCCACCGGCACCGCGCAGGCCCGCGGTGGCCGCACCCTCCATATCGCCGGTGATTCCACCGCCGCGCAGAAGTACGCCGATGCCGCGCCCGAGACGGGATGGGGGACGGCACTTCCCTTCTTCCTCCGGAAAGACCTCCCCGTCGCCAATCACGCCGTCAACGGGCGGAGTTCCAAGAGTTTCGTGGACGAAGGGCGGCTCGACGCCGTGCTCCGGGTGATCCGGCCCGGGGACTTCCTCCTCGTCCAGTTCGCGCACAACGACGAGAAGGCCGAGGACCCCACCCGGTACACCGAGCCCTGGTCGACGTACCAGGAGCACCTGCGGCTGTACGTCGACGGGGCGCGGGCCAGGGGGGCGCGGCCGGTGCTGGCCACGCCCGTCGAGCGGCGGCGGTTCGACGCGGCGGGCACCGCGCTGCCGAGCCACGGCGAGTACCCGGCCGCGATGCGGGCGCTCGCCGCCGAGGAGGGCGTGGCGCTGCTGGACGTACAGGCGCTGTCGCTCGCGCTGTGGCAGCGGCTCGGCGTCGAGGGCACCAAGACGTACTTCAACTGGACCGACACCGAGCAGGACAACACCCACTTCAACCCGCCCGGCGCGATCGAGGTGGCCCGGCTCGTGGCGCGGGAGCTGATCCGCGCCCGGGTGCTCGGACACCGGGACGTGCGCCGGCTGGACGCGGAGATCCCCGCGTCCTGGATCAGCTGGCCCGCCGCCTGACCACCCACATGAGGACCGAGTACGAGGAGAGCCGCACCATGAGCACACAGAGATGGCATGGGCACGTCATAGGTAAGGGTGCCGTGCTGGCCGGGTGCACCGCGCTGGTGGTGGGTCTGACGGCCGCCGGTGCCCAGGCCCACCCGCAGCAGCAGCGGGACCCCGCCCGGCAGACGCTGCCCGCCGACGACGGCTGGGCCTCGTCCGGCACGGGGACCAGCGGCGGTGCCGCCGCCGACGCCGCGCATGTGTACACCGTCAGCACGTGGGCGGAGTTCAGGGCGGCCCTCGCCGCCGACCCCGGCGCCCCCAGGATCATCAAGGTCAAGGGCACCGTCGACGCCGTGTCCGAGGGCTGCGACGCCTTCGAGGCACCCGGCTACGACTTCGCCGCGTACCTGGCGGCGTACGCGCCCGAGACCTGGGGCTACGACACCGACCTGAGCGCCGAGCCCGACGACAGCCCGGAGGGGCTGCGGCGTACCTCCGCCGCGGCGCAGGACCAGGCCATCAAGGCGAACGTGCCGTCGAACACCACCATCATCGGAATCGGCCGGAACGCGCAGCTCAAGGGCGCCAGCCTGCAGATCAAGGCCGTCGACAACGTCATCGTCCGCAACCTCACCTTCGAGAGCCCCCTCGACTGCTTCCCGCAGTGGGACCCGACCGACGGCGACACCGGCAACTGGAACTCCGAGTACGACGCGGCGGTGGTGTACGGCTCCACCCACGTCTGGCTGGACCACAACACCTTCACCGACGGCGAGTTCCCCGACAGCGCCGCCCCGATCCACTTCGGAATGGTGTACCAGCAGCACGACGGGCAGCTCGACATCGTGCGCGGCGCCGACCTCGTCACCGCCTCCTGGAACGTCTTCACCGACCACGACAAGACGATCCTCATCGGCAACAGCGACAGCGAGTCGACGGCCGTCGGCGACCGCGGGAAGCTGCGGGCGACCTTCCACCACAACCTCTTCAAGGACCTGGTGGAGCGCGCGCCCCGGGTCCGCTTCGGCCAGGTCGACGTCTACGACAACCACTTCGTGGCCGACGACGACTACTCCTACAGCTTCGGCGTCGGCAAGGAGTCCGCGCTCGTCGCCGAGCACAACGCCTTCACCCTGCCGGACGGGATCAGCCCGGCCAAGGTGCTGAAGAAGTGGAGCGAGGCGCCGCTCACCGCCGCCCACAACCGGGTCAACGGCCGCACCGTCGACCTGATCGCCGTGCACAACGCGGAGATCCCGGCGGAGACTCTCCAGTCCGGCGCGGGCTGGACACCCACCCTGCGGACGAAGGTCGACCCGGCGAAGGCCGTCCCCGGTCTCGTCGACCGCGGCGCCGGCGCGGGCCGCCTGCGCTGACCCCCGCCCGTCCTCCCTGTCCGACCTCCCGGGGCGGTCCGCTCCCGCCCCGGGAGCCCCCGAAGGAGCACCCGCATGTCCCGTCCCGTCCCCTCCCGCCGAGGCTTCCTGCTGGCCACCGCCGCCGCGGGCGCCGCCCTCGGACTCGGCGCCGGCCCCGCGGCAGCCCGCCCGCGTCCCTTCGGCCGGTACGGTTCCCCGGCCGCCCGGCTCACCCCCGGCACCCTCTACGTCGACCCGCACGGCCGCGGTGACTTCACTGCCGTACAGGAAGCCGTCACCGCCGCCACCGGCACCGGCCGCACCCTGGTCCTCGCGCCCGGCACCTACCGCGAGACCGTTGCCGTCGACGCCTCCCGCACCGGCCACACCTGGATCGGCGCCTCCGAGGACCCCCGCGACGTCGTCGTCGTGTACGACAACGCCGCCGGCACCCCCAAGCCCGACGGGTCCGGCACCTACGGCACCAGCGGCTCGGCCACCACCACCGTCGCCGCCGACGGCTTCACCGCCCGCTGGATCACCTTCGCCAACGACTGGCTGCGCGGCGACAACCCCGACTACACCGGCACCCAGGCCGTCGCCCTCAAGGCGCAGGGCGACCGGTCCGCCTTCCTGCACTGCCGCTTCCTCGGCCACCAGGACACCCTGTACGCCGACACCCGCGACCTCTCCCTCTTCGCCCGGCAGTACTACGCCCACTGCTACGTCGAGGGCGACGTCGACTTCGTCTTCGGCCGGGCCACCGCCGTGTACGAGCACTGCCACTTCCGCACGCTGGTCCGCGACGACCTCGCGGCACCCCCGTACGGCTTCGTCTTCGCGCCCTCCACGGCCGGTGCCAACCCGCTCGGGTACCTGGTGACGGACAGCAGGATCAGCAGCGCGGCCCCCGACGGCTGGTACAAGCTGGCCCGCCCCTGGGTGCCCAGCTCCGACACGACCGCCCGGCCCATGCTGACCGTGCGCGACACCCGGCTCGGCACGGGCATCGACGCGGTCGCGCCGTACGCGAACATGCGCGACGCCTACCCGTGGCAGGAGCAGCGGTTCCGGGAGTACCGCAACACCGGCCCCGGCGCCGTGATCACCGTCCCCGAGAACCGGCCCCAGCTCACCCGCGCCGAGGCCGCCGCGCACACCCGCCGCGCCTACCTCGGGGAGTGGCGGCCGTATGCGTGACCACGTGGGGCGCCGGACGCTGATGACGGGCGCGGCCACGGCGGCCCTGCTCGCCGGGACCGGCGCGACGGCCGGACAGGCCCGCGCCGAGGAACTCGTCGGCGGCAGCCTCCCCGACTTCCACCCGGCCCTCAAGGCGGAGCTGCGCGCTCCCCTCGCCTGGGGCACCTCCCCGGTCCGGGACTTCCGGGCCTGGCGCAGGACCGCCCGCGCCAAGGTCGAGGAGCACCTCCTCACCGACGCGCAGGAAGGGGTGGAGTACGCCCCGGAGTTCACCGAAGGACCCGACGGCGACGGCTACCGGCGGCGGACGGTCACCCTCTCCCTCACCCGGTACACCCGCGTCCGCGGCAGCCTTCTCACCCCGCGCGGCCCCGGGCCCTTCCCGGCGGTGCTGCTCCTGCACGACCACGGCGCGAAGTTCGACATCGGCAAGGAGAAACTCGTCCGGCCGTGGGACGACGCGACCCGGCTCGCCTCCGCCGAGGCGTGGGCGGAGAAGTACTTCAGCGGCCGTTTCGTCGGCGACGAGCTGGCCCGGCGCGGCTACGCGGTGCTCTGCCTGGACGCCCTCGGCTGGGCCGACCGCGGCCCCGTCACCTACGAACAGCAGCAGGCCCTCGCCGCCAACCTCTACAACCTGGGCTCCTCCCTCGCCGGGCTCACCGCCCGCGAGGACGCCCGCGCCGCCGCGTTCCTCGCCGGTCTCGACGGTGTCGACGCCGGGCGGGTGGCGGCCCTCGGCTTCTCCATGGGCGCCTACCGCGCCTGGCAGACCGCGGCCCTCAGCGACAGCGTCGCCGCCGCCGTCAGCGTCTGCTGGATGACGGGCCTGAAGGAGATGATGGTGCCCGGCAACAACACGCTGCGCGGGCAGTCGGCGTACTACATGCTCCACCCCGGCCTGGCCCGGCACCTCGACATCCCCGACGTCGCGAGCATCGCCGCACCCCGGCCGATGTACTTCGTCGACGGCGAGCAGGACACCCTCTTCACCCCCGACGGCGTCGCGGCGGCCTACGCCCGGCTGCGCGCCGTCTGGGACTCCCGCCGCGCCGGGCACCGGCTGCGCACCGAGATCCGGCCGGGCGTCGGCCACGTCTTCACCCGGCCCATGCAGGACGAGGCGTTCGCCTGGCTCGACGCCGTCCTGTGATCCGTACCGTCCGTCCCCACCCGCACGACCGTCCGTCCCCACCCGCACGAGGAAGGACCCTCCCCATGGCCCGTCGTACCGCTCTCCTGGCCGCCGCCGCGCTCGCGCTCGGCACCGCGGCCGCCGTGCTCCCCACCCAGGCCCAGGCCGCCACCGTGGTCGTCAGCAACGTCACCGACCTGACGAACGCCGTCAAGAACGCCACCGCCGGCACCGTCATCCAGGTCCGCGGCGGCACCTACTACCCGACCGCGACCCTCCAGTCCACCGTCAACGGCACCTCGTCGTCGCCCGTCACCCTCACCGCGTACGGCTCGGAGACCGTGAAGATCGACGGGTCCAGCCTCCCCGACGGCGACTGGATCTTCAAGCTGACCGCCGACTACTGGAACGTCTCCAACATGACCTTCCAGAACTCCCCCGACAGTGCGGTCGTCTGCACCTCCTGCACCGGCACCAACTGGAGCAACATCAAGACCATCAACGGCGGCGACTCCGGCTTCACCCTCACCGGCGACGGCACCGTGAACAACACCGTCAGGAACATCGACTCCTACGGCCACTACGACGCCGCGAACCACGGTGAGAACGCCGACGGCATCGCCGTGAAGTACGGCTCCGGCACCGGCAACCTCATCACCGGCGCCCGCCTGTACAACAACTCGGACGACGGGCTCGACTTCTGGTCCTTCTCCTCACCCGTCACCGTCGAGCACACCTGGGCCTTCGGCAACGGCAAGAACCGCTGGTCGGACTCGGCGTTCGCGGGCGACGGCAACGGCTACAAGCTGGGCGGCGACGGCGAGGTGGTCGCCCACGTCGTCAACAACTCCGCCGCCTGGGACAACCAGGGCAGCGGCTTCACCGAGAACAGCAACACCGGCGCCATCGTCATCAACCGCACCACGGCCTACGCCAACGTCAAGTACGGCTACTACTTCGCCACCGGCGCGGCCCGCCTCGGCAAGAACCTCGCGGTGGGCAACGGCACCTCGGTCAGCAAGGGTTCCTCGGTCGTCTCGGCCGGCAACAACTGGGACTCCGGCATCGCCACGCCCGCCTTCGTCTCGACGGACGCCACGACCGCGTACAACGCCCGCGGTTCCGGCGGCACCCTGCCCGCGACCACCTTCCTGACGACGGGCAGCACCACGATCGGCGCGACCATGAACTGAGGGGCCGAGAGGCGCTTGACCCGCTTTTTGCCCGGCGGGTCTCGCGCCGACAGGGGTGACGCGCGTAGAAACCTGTGTCATGCATAAATCTCTGCGCATCGCGTCCGCCACCGCCGCCTGCGCCGTCGCCGGTGCCGTCCTGTACGGCGCCGGCGCGGCCGGAGCCGGCCAGTCCACGGCCAACTCCACCCACGAGCCCTACAACGTCGGACTGCTCCACACGGACATCGACACCTACTACGGCACCACCCAGGACGCGGACGGTGTCTACCAGGCGTCCCCGGACAGCCCGTACGCCAAGGACCTCGCCCGCATCGACAAGGCGGCAAGGGCGCAGATCGACCGAGCGGCCCACACGGCGGCGGACAAGCACCACAAGGGCGACCGGCCCGCCGTGGTCTTCGACATCGACGACACCGTGCTGCTCAGCCTCGACTACGAGAAGAAGAACAGCTACGGCTACTCCAGCGCGAGCTGGGCCGAGTACGTCGACCGCGCCGACCGCCCGGAGGTCTTCGGCACCCCGGAGCTGATCCGCTACGCCGAGAAGAAGGGCGTCGAGGTCTTCTACAACTCCGGGCTCGGCGAGTCCCAGCGCGCGGCGGCCGTCGCCAACCTGAAGAAGGTCGGCGCCGACGTGAACCTCGACACCGACCACGTCTTCCTCAAGGACAAGGCGGACCCGCCGTCCTACCTGAGCGCCTGCGCGACGCCGTCCGCCTGGACCTGCACCACCGTGCAGTACAAGGCGGGCACCCGGAAGCACATCGAGTCCCTCGGGTACGACATCATCGCCAACTTCGGCGACCAGTACTCCGACCTCCAGGGCGGCTACGCCGACAAGACGTACAAGCTGCCGAACCCGACGTACTTCGTGGAGTAGGTCAGGGCGTGAAACCGCCCGTCACCGACAGCTCCCGGGCGCGGGTGCCGCCGTACGCGGTCCAGTCGTCGCCGCTCGCGTCCCGGCCGCCGCGGTCGTGGTCGTACTGCCCGGCGAAGACCCAGGTGCCCGCCGGGACCGTACGGCCCTCCTTGAGCGTCCAGGTGTAGACGAGGAAGCCGGCGCGCTCGGCGACGTCCAGCGTGAAGTCGGTCTCCGGCAGCGACCGCCAGGCACCGGTCGAGGTGACCCCGCCACTCAGCGAAACGCGCAGCCGCACCGTGAGCGCGTCCAGTTCCGCGGCCGTCTCCAGCGTCACGTTGCTCTGCGCCCAGAACTCGTTGCTGTGCGGGTCCACCGCGCCGTCCGCCCTGAGCGGCCCGTCCTCGGCGGTCCCGGGGGAGGCGGACGGCGCGGGGACCGCCACCGACCGCTGCGCGGGCGGCTCGTCCCGCACCGCCTGGGTGACCGCCCGGCCGCCCACCGCGAGGACCGCGGCCACCG
>NZ_JAVRHI010000099.1:0-3395 GCF_034105845.1 Streptomyces sp. CRN 30
CTGGGCGAGCCGGCCGAGGTGACCGCCCGGCGGACCGCCGCGTTGCGGCTGCACGCGCGCGTGGCCACCGCCCTGCACCGTGCCGTGACCGACGCCGGAGCGCTCGCCCTGCCGCCGGCCGCCGGCCGGCACGTGTACGCGGACCTGGGCCCGCTCCGCCGGGCCCTCGCCCGGTACGGCGTCGGTGACGCGCAGGAACTGGAGGACTTCCTCACCTTCCGGCTGGACATGCCCGCACCCGGCGGTCACCGGTTCGGCGACGACCTCGGCGCGCTGCGCGTCCGGCTGTCCACCAGCCCCCTGCTCGGTGCCACGGTGGAGGAGCGCACGGTGGCCCTCGCGGCCCCCGACCCGCTGGAACTGCCCCACGTACGACGCGCGTTGACCATGATCGGCTCCGCCTTCGACGACCTGCGCGACGACGCCCGGCCGAAGGAGTCTCCCCGATGACGCACCAGCCGGGGCCGACGACGGATCCGACGCCGGTTCCCGCCCCCGAGGACAGCTTCCCGGCCGACGCGCCCGGCGGGCTCCGGCCGCTCGGGGAACGGCGGGTGTGGCCGCGGTCGTTCGCCGACCGGCTGACCACTCCGCTGCCCGGCATCGGAGGCTACGCGCGCTTCGCGCGGGAGGGCGCGCTGCGCCCGACCCGCGAGGGCCTCGCCGACATCCCGCGGCTGCCGTACGACCCCGATCCGCTGCCGCGGGTGGACGCCCGAACCCCGGCCGTCTCCTGGGCGGGACACGCGAGCTGGGTGATCCGCATCGGCGGGCTGACCGTGCTCACCGACCCGGTCTGGTCCCGCCGCATCCTCGGCACCCCCGCCCGGATCACTCCGGTCGGCGTCGCCTGGTGCGCCCTGCCGCGCGTCGACGCCGTCGTCATCAGCCACAACCACTACGACCACCTCGACGCGCCCACCCTCGCCCGGCTGCCGCGCGACACCCCGCTGTTCGTGCCCGCGGGGCTCGGACGCTGGTTCCTGCGCCGCCGGTTCACCCGCGTCACCGAGCTGGACTGGTGGGAGGGCGCCGAACTCGACGGCGTCCGCTTCGACTTCGTACCGTCGCACCACTGGTCCAAGCGCTCCCTGACCGACACCTGTCGTTCCCTGTGGGGCGGCTGGGTACTGGGCGACGGCGACGGGCACCGCCTCTACTTCGCGGGCGACACGGGCTACGGCCACTGGTTCTCCCGCATCGGCCGGCGCCACCCGGGCATCGACCTCGCGCTGCTGCCGATCGGCGCGTACGAGCCCCGCTGGTGGCTCAGCGACGTCCACTGCGACCCGGAGGAGGCGGTCCGCGCCTTCCAGGACCTCGGCGCCCGCCGCATGGCCCCCATGCACTGGGGCACGTTCGTGCTCTCGGCCGAGCCGGTCCTCGAACCGCTGCTGCGGGTGCGGGCCGCCTGGGAACGTGCGGGGCTGCCCCGCGAGGCGCTGTGGGACCTGCCGGTGGGCGGGTCGCGGGTGCTGGGGAGCCGGTGCACGGACCCCGTCGCCGCCGTATGACGGTTCTCCTCCTTGGACCTCGCCTCCCCGGGCCCCGCGTTATCTTGCTCGGGCGGAAGGGGCGGGAGGACCGGCCGGTAGGCCATCCTGCCCGATACGGCGGCGGGGAGCGGGAGTTGAGCATGGGGGCGCAGGACGCGCGGGACACGGCCGAGCGGCTGCGGGCGATCGTCGGCGAGCTGTCGGACCGTTTCCACGAGCGGGACGACGTGGTGCGGACGCTGGTGGTGACGCTGCTGGCCGGACAGCACTCGCTGGTGCTCGGCCCGCCCGGAACGGCCAAGTCCGAGCTGGCCCGGGAACTCACGGGCAGGGTCGAGGGGGCGTCCTACTGGGAGATCCTCCTGTCCAGGTTCACCGCGCCGACGCGGATGTTCGGTCCCATCGACGTCGCCGCGCTGGCCCGGGGCGAGTACCGCCAGGTGTACGAGGGCCGCGCCACGACCGCGCACGTCGCGTTCATCGACGAGATCTTCAAGTGCTCCACGGCGGCGCTCAACGAGACGCTGGGCTTCCTCAACGAGCGCATCTACCACCCCGAGAACGGCGGCGAGCCGGTCCGCTGCCCCCTGATCGGGGCCATCACGGCGAGCAACGAACTGCCCACGGGGGAGGACTCGGCCGCGATCTACGACCGGCTGCTGGTGCGGATCGAGGTCGGCTACCTGGAGGATCCCTCGAACTTCGCCGCGCTGGTCCGCTCCGCCGTCAGCCGCCCGGAGGCACCGGCGCGGACCACCGTCGAGCTGGCCACGCTGCGGCACGCCGTCACCGAGGCGGTCCCGGCCGTGGAGGTCCCCGACGCGATCGTGGACGCGGTGTGCACGCTGCGGGCCGCCCTGCGCCACAGGGAGATCGTCGCCTCCGACCGCCGCTGGCGGCAGGCGGTGGGCCTGCTCCAGGCGTCCGCGTACCTCGACGGCCGCCCGGCGGTCGCCCGGAACGACCTGTCGGTGCTGACGCACGTGCTGTGGAACTCTCCCGCCGAACGCCCGGCCGTCGAGCGCGAGGTGCTGCACCTGGTCAACCCCGACGCCAGGGAGGCGCTCGACCTGGCCGACACCGTCGAGGAGCTGGAGCGGCAGCTCGACGCCATGGCCGGGCAGTCCCGCGAGGCACTGAGCGACTGGGCCATCAAGAACGCCCACGGCAGGCTCGCCACGGCGGGCAAGCGGCTGGAGGAGCTGCGCGCGGAGGCGGCGGGCGCGGGCCGGTCCACCGCCGCCATCGACCGGGTCACCGGCCGCCAGCGCGCTGTCCGCGCCCGCGTGCTCACCGAGGCCCTCGGCGTGGACGCGAGCCTGGTGCAGGCCCAGGTCTGAGCTGCCGGAAGGAGCACGCACCGTGGAGGAGACACCGAGGAGGCCCACCGCCGTTCCCGGGCGGCACACCACGGCCGTGGTCGCGGACCGGTTCGACCGGATCGCCTGGCGCGACACCTACGCGCAGTCGGCCGGCCTGCGCGAGCTGGCCCAGGAGCTGGGCGAGCGCCACGCCCACGCCACCGACCTCCTGGCCGACGCGTTCCTGGCCGCCCACCAGGCCGCCCCGAGGTTGCGCGGGCGGCCGGAGATGGCCCCCTCCCGGCTGGTCAACCACCAGATCGTCACCGCGCTCATGGAGGCACCGGACTTCGCCGCGCTGCACCCGGAGACGGCGGGCGACCCCTATGCCGCGGCCCTGGCCGTGCTCGCCCAGGCCTCCGCGCTGCGCCGGATGCTGGAGCATCACCGGGACGCACAGGAACGGGCCGAGCGGGACGCCGAGGACGCGGCGCTCGGACGGGCGGCCGACGGGACGGACGGGTCCGACAGCGCGGACGGAGCCGTACAGCGGGCGGTCGGGGCCGCCCGGGACGCGGCGCAGGCCCTCGCGGCGGCG
>NZ_JAVRHI010000100.1:0-10772 GCF_034105845.1 Streptomyces sp. CRN 30
GTCGTCGCTCGGTGCCGTCGGGCGGGGGCGCGGGCCGGGCGGGGCCGGGCGCGGGGTGTCCGGCCGGGGCGCGGGGCCGTACCCCTCGATGGAGACGACGGATCCGGCCGGTGCGAGCGACACGTGCGCGCTCCAGCGTCCGGCGGGCTCGCGCAGCCGGTCGACGTACACCTTGACCGTCAGTGTCGCGCCGGGTGCGAGCGTGCCCCGGGAGCGGCTGAGGTAGAGCCATCCGGCGTCGGTGCGCGCGGACCAGGCGACCGGTGCGCCGCCGGTCGCGGTCAGCGTGAGGACCGTGGTGTCGCCGTCGCCGGCGGCCCGTACGGCGAGTTCCCCCGCGCCGGCGCCGGAGACCGCGTGGACCTTCACGGAGACGTGCGAGGAGCCCCCGCCCGCGCCCCTGCCCTCGGCCTCGCCGCCGGGTGCGCCGGGTCCCCCGGCGTCCGGGCGGCCGGTCGCGCCGCCGCCCGCGCCGGTGACGTCGGGGTCGTGTGCCTCGCGCGCGGTGGCGGCCGCGGGGCCGTCGGCCGCCGTGCCGCCGGGCGGGGAGTCGCCCCGGCAGGCGGCCCAGAGGGCGAGGACGGGTGCGGCGACGACGGTGGCCACGACGGTCGTCGTGACGGCACGCGCGCGCAGCCGGTCACGGCGGGCGGCGCGGTCCTTCGTGTGCAGGGGGAAACCGCGCCGGTCGAAGCGCGGAGTGCCGCCCCGCGCGCGCGGGAGGCCGGTCATCGCCGCGTGCAGGTCGGCGCGCGGGGCCTCGACGAGGGGCAGCGCGGCGGGTGTGACGCTGGTGCCGGGCCACGTCCCGGAGGCCGCGCGTTCGGCGGTGCGGCGGCAGTGGGGGCATTCGTCGACGTGCCGGACCAGTTCCCGGCGGAGGGTGGCGCTGAGGAAGAGCCGGTGGTCGTCGGTGAGGCGGGCGACGCCGGGGCAGGTGCCGGTCTCCACGACGGCGAGGGCCGCACGGGTGCGTTCCACCTCGCAGGCGGCGGAGGCGAGCAGTGCGCGCGCGGAGACGGCGGCCGTGCCGAGCACGGCGGCGACCTCGTCGGCGGTGAGCTGGTGGCGCACGGCGAGTTCGAGCGCCTCGCGCTGTTCGGGCGTCGTACCGGCGGCCTCGGGCCAGGCGAGCCGGGCGAGGTCGCGCTGCCGTCGCGTCCGGTCCTCCTGGGGAACGGGCGGCGTGGGGTGCGGGGCGCGCTGTCCGTCGGTGCCGGGCCGGCCGGAGGCATGCGCGCCCTGGCGTTTCTCCCTGCTCTCGGCCAGCGCGCGCAGACAGGCCCAGCGGGCCAGCGCGTACAGCCGGGCCCGGCGGTCGTCCGGGGCACCGGGGCCGCGGCGGCGCTCGGCGAGGCGGAGGGCGTGGGCCAGGGCCGCGGTCGCCGCGTCGTGGTCGCACAGCACGGACAGGCAGTAGGTGAACAGGCCGTCCAGATAGGGGTCGTACTGCTCGGACGGGCGCTGCGCCGGTGTGCGCGCGGCCGCCCGGTCGCCCCCCTCTCCGTGCGCCTGTCGTGCGCCGGTGGTGCGGGTCGGGATCTCCGGGCTGGTGGTCATCACCCACGCGACCGTAGGCGGCGGCCGAGAGCCCCTTCCTCCCTGTTGCCCTCATTTAATCCATACGGGTGAAACGATCCCCCATAAGGGGACGGGAGGCGGGGATTCCGCAGCCCATCCGATGGAACGATGTCCGGTTCGCGCGGGAACAGGCAGAAATCGTCCACGGACGGTCACCGGGAATCCCGTAGGCGGGTCGAGCGGGCAGGTCCGTGCGCCCGGGCCGTGCCCGCGCTGTCAGTGGGGACGGATACCGTTCGACGCATGGCTGCCCGTACGAAATCCTCCAAGGACCGGCCGTCCTACCGCTGCACCGAGTGCGGCTGGCAGACGGCCAAGTGGCTCGGCCGCTGCCCCGAGTGCCAGGCGTGGGGGACGGTCGAGGAGTACGGCGCGCCCGCCGTCCGGACCACGGCACCGGGCCGCGTCACCTCCTCCGCGGTGCCCATCGGCCAGGTCGACGGGCGCCAGGCCACCGCGCGCTCCACCGGCGTGCCCGAGCTGGACCGCGTCCTCGGCGGCGGTCTCGTGCCCGGGGCGGTCGTACTGCTCGCGGGCGAACCCGGCGTCGGCAAGTCCACGCTGCTCCTCGACGTGGCGGCCAAGGCGGCGAGCGACGAGCACCGCACGCTGTACGTCACCGGTGAGGAGTCGGCGAGCCAGGTGCGCCTGCGCGCGGACCGCATCAACGCCATCGACGACCACCTGTACCTGGCGGCGGAGACCGATCTGGCCGCCGTGCTGGGCCACTTGGACGCGGTCAAGCCCTCCCTGCTGATCCTCGACTCGGTGCAGACCGTCGCCTCCCCCGAGATCGACGGCGCCCCGGGCGGCATGGCCCAGGTCCGCGAGGTGGCCGGCGCCCTGATCCGCGCCTCCAAGGAGCGCGGCATGTCCACCCTCCTCGTCGGCCACGTCACCAAGGACGGCGCGATCGCCGGACCGCGCCTGCTCGAGCACCTCGTGGACGTCGTGCTGCACTTCGAGGGCGACCGCCACGCGCGCCTGCGGCTCGTACGCGGCGTCAAGAACCGGTACGGGGCGACGGACGAGGTCGGCTGCTTCGAGCTGCACGACGAGGGCATCACGGGACTGGCCGACCCGAGCGGCCTGTTCCTGACCCGGCGCGCCGAGCCGGTGCCGGGCACCTGTCTGACGGTCACCCTGGAGGGCCGCCGCCCGCTGGTGGCCGAGGTGCAGGCGCTCACCGTCGACTCGCAGATCCCCTCCCCGCGCCGGACGACCTCGGGGCTGGAGACCTCCCGCGTCTCGATGATGCTGGCGGTGCTGGAGCAGCGCGGCCGGATCAGCGCGCTCGGCAAGCGGGACATCTACTCGGCGACCGTCGGCGGCGTACGGCTGTCGGAGCCCGCCGCGGACCTCGCGGTGGCCCTCGCGCTGGCCTCGGCCGCGAGCGACACCCCCCTGCCCAAGAACCTGGTCGCGATCGGCGAGGTCGGTCTCGCGGGTGAGGTCCGCCGGGTCACGGGCGTGCAGCGCAGGCTCGCCGAGGCCCACCGACTGGGCTTCACGCACGCCCTCGTCCCGGGGGATCCGGGAAAGGTCCCGCCCGGGATGAAGGTGCTGGAAGTGGCCGACATGGGCGAGGCCCTGAGCGTCCTTCCGCGCTCGCGTCGCCGAGAGGCCCCACGGGAGCGGGAGGACCGCCGGTAGACTTTGCCCAGGTCTCGCCCGTCCGTACGAACCGAGTGTGCGAAAGCGGGAGCACCCCAGAACCTGCGACCGGAGGAGTGCAGTGGCAGCCAACGACCGGGCAGCAGCTCCCGGAAAGTCCGGTGGGAGTACCGGTGCCGATGGCCTGATGCGCGCCTCACTGAGCGCGGTGGCGCCGGGTACGGCGCTGCGCGACGGCCTGGAGCGGGTGCTCCGCGGCAACACCGGCGGACTCATCGTTCTCGGCTCCGACAGGACCGTCGAAGCCCTGTGTTCGGGCGGATTCGTGCTCGACGTGGAGTTCACCGCGACCCGGCTGCGCGAGCTGTGCAAGCTCGACGGCGGCATCGTCGTCTCCTCCGACCTGTCCAAGATCCTGCGGGCCGGCGTGCAGCTGGTGCCCGACCCCACGATCCCCACCGAGGAGACCGGCACCCGGCACCGCACGGCGGACCGCGTCAGCAAACAGGTGCGCTTCCCGGTGGTCTCCGTCTCCCAGTCCATGCGCCTGATCGCGCTGTACGTGGGCGGCCAGCGCCGCGTCCTGGAGGACTCGGCGGCGATCCTCTCCCGCGCCAACCAGGCCCTCGCGACGCTGGAGCGGTACAAGCTCCGCCTGGACGAGGTGGCGGGCACGCTCTCCGCGCTGGAGATCGAGGACCTGGTGACCGTCCGCGACGTCTCGGCGGTGGCGCAGCGCCTGGAGATGGTGCGCCGCATCGCCACCGAGATCGCCGAGTACGTGGTCGAGCTGGGTACCGACGGCCGCCTGCTGGCCCTCCAGCTCGACGAGTTGATCGCCGGGGTGGAGCCGGAGCGCGAGCTGGTCGTGCGGGACTACGTACCCGAGCCGACGGCGAAGCGCTCCCGCACGGTCGACGAGGCCCTCGCGGAGCTGGACAAGCTCAGCCACGCCGAGCTGCTCGAACTGCCCACGGTGGCGCGGGCGCTGGGCTACACCGGGTCGCCCGAGGCACTCGACTCCGCGGTCTCCCCGCGCGGCTTCCGGCTGCTGGCGAAGGTGCCGCGGCTGCCGGGCGCGATCATCGACCGGCTGGTGGAGCACTTCGGCGGCCTGCAGAAGCTGCTCGCGGCGAGCGTCGACGACCTGCAGACCGTGGACGGCGTGGGCGAGGCCCGGGCCCGCAGCGTGCGCGAGGGGCTGTCGCGGCTGGCGGAGTCGTCGATCCTCGAGCGGTACGTGTAGCCTCCGGCGGTTCGTGCGGCCTTTGGCGGTTCGTGCGGCCTCCGGCGGCGTGTCGGCTACGGGTTCGTCGTGGCCGGTCGCTCCCCCGGGTTCTCGGCTGCGCTCGAACAGGGGGCGCTTCCATCGCGGCGGAGCCGCACCTGTGCAGCAGTCCCGCGTCCCTTTCGGGGCGCCGGCCGGTCAGTCCTTCTCCAGGACGAACGACGTCTGGACCTTCGCCAGGCCCGGTGCCTGGGCCTCCACCAGGTAGGTGCCCGCCGGCGCCGAGCCCTTGGCGGGTGTCGCGCACTTGTCGGGGTCGCTGGGCTCGCGGTCCCACGCGACGGTGTGGGTGATGCGGCTCTCGGCGGGCACGCGGAACAGGCGGCTGCCGGCGCCCTCGGGGCAGTCGGCCGAGGACCACAGGTGGTCGTCGCCGTCGGCCTGAGTGATCGTCAGGACCGCCTCCTCCGGTCCCAGGTCCACCTTGCAGTCGCTGCTCGAGGTGTTCCGCGCGATCAGCTCGAAGGTGGGCTCGTCATCGGGCTCGTACGCGTTCCGGACGCTGCGCAGGGTCAGCTTGACGGCGCCCGCGGTGCAGTCGGGCAGTCCGGAACCGGCCGGGAGCTGCTCCCCGGTACCGCCGCCGCCCCGGCCGTCCGCGACCCCGCCACCGGCCGCGGAACCGCCGCCGGAGGCCGAACCGGGCCCGGCGGAGTCGCCGGAGCCGTCGCCCGCACCGGCACCGGACCCGTCGGCGGACCCGTCGCCCGAGCCGTCATCCGCACCCGACGTGTCACCGTCGCCCGACTCGTCGCGCCCGCCGGGCGCCTCACTGATCGCGGGGCCGGAACTGGACGGTCCCGCCGTGATCGAGGGCAGGGGATTCTTGCCGTTGGACCCGTTCGCGCCGTTGCCGCCGTCCGAGCCGCCGCTGACCAGGATCCAGGCGGCCAGCAGCGCCAACAGGGCGAGGATGGACAGCATGACGGCCCTCCGTCGCCAGTAGATGGAGGAGGGAAGCGGCCCGACCGGATTGCGCAGAGATCCCACGGCGCAAACTGTACGAGAGATCGGCGCGATAGCCCGCCTCACCCGCCGCCCCCGTCACGACTTTCTCCAGATCATCATCCCGGCTGCCGTCCGGGAGCCCTCCGCGAGTTTCCCGGACGCCTTACGACGGCACTCCGAGGGCTCCCGGGGGCTCCCGGGGGCGTTCCGCACGACGGCGCGACACGCCGGTCGCGCCGGTGGTCCGGCCGACCCGCCACCTCGCGGCAACCGCGCACGCCCTCCCCCGCATGGCAGGATCGACGGTGCCATGACTGCAACGCCGTACACCCCGAACACCGCCGCCCCCACCACGCCGGCCGCGTCGGTCACGTCCGCCACGCCGGCCGCTCCCGCCCCCGTCCCCGCGGCCGCTCCGGCCCCGGTCGGAGGCGCCCTGCACGAACCCGTCATCTCCTGGTTCGACGAGAACGCCCGCGACCTGCCGTGGCGGCGGCCCGAGGCCGGTCCGTGGGGGGTGATGGTCAGCGAGTTCATGTTGCAGCAGACCCCGGTCAACCGCGTCCTGCCCGTGTACGAGCAGTGGGTGGCCCGCTGGCCCCGCCCCGCCGACCTGGCCGAGGAGCCGCCGGGCGAGGCGGTGCGCGCCTGGGGCCGGCTCGGCTACCCGCGCCGCGCGCTGCGCCTGCACGGGGCCGCGGTCGCCATAACGGAACGGCACGGCGGCGACGTACCGACCGATCACGCACAGCTCCTCGCGCTGCCCGGCATCGGCGAGTACACGGCCGCCGCGGTCGCCTCCTTCGCGTACGGGCAGCGGCACGCCGTGCTCGACACCAACGTGCGCCGGGTCCTGGCCCGCGCCGTCACCGGCGCGCAGTACCCGCCGAACGCCGCCACCGCCGCCGAGCGCCGGCTCGCGCGCGCCCTGCTGCCCGAGGACGAGCGCACCGCCTCCCGGTGGGCCGCCGCCTCCATGGAGCTCGGCGCCCTGGTCTGCACGGCGAAGAACGAGACCTGCCACCGCTGCCCGATCGCCGGCCAGTGCGCCTGGCGCCTCGCCGGGAAGCCCGCGCACGAGGGGCCGGCCCGCCGCGGGCAGACGTACGCGGGCACCGACCGGCAGGTCCGCGGCAAGCTCCTCGGCGTCCTGCGCGAAGCCGTCGGCCCCGTGCCGCAGGCCGTGCTCGACCGGGTCTGGGACGAGCCGGTGCAGCGCGCCCGCGCCCTGGACGGCCTGGTCTCCGACGGTCTGGTGGAGCCCCTCCCGGGCGGCCTGTACCGGCTGCCGATGACCTGATCGTTGGCCTGATCGTCGAACTGATCGTCGGCCCATCCGACACATCACCCCATAACCCCCCCGACCGGCATCGCTCTTTATCCCGCCCCTACATCCGTTACACAACCGACGGACAGCCGAGGGCTGCCCGCAGGCTGCCGCGCACAGCGCCGTGACAACGCCTCCGTAGCTTCGGTGCCGTACCGACGGGGAACGGAGGCGGTTGGAATGACACAGGGCGAGGTGCTCGGGTTCGAGGAGTACGTGCGTACCCGGCAGGACGCGCTGCTGCGCAGTGCGCGCCGGCTGGTCCCGGACCCGATCGACGCCCAGGACCTGCTGCAGACCGCGCTGGCCCGGACGTACGGCCGCTGGGACGGCATCTCGGACAAGCGGCTCGCGGACGCCTATCTGCGTCGCGTCATGATCAACACCCGTACCGAGTGGTGGCGCGCCCGGAAGCTGGAGGAGGTCCCGACCGAGCAGCTCCCGGACGCGACCGTCGACGACGTGACCGAGCAGCACGCGGACCGCGAGCTGCTGCTGGACGTGCTGAGAGTGCTCGCTCCCCAGCAGCGCAGCGTCGTGGTGCTGCGACACTGGGAGCAGATGTCCACGCAGGAGACGGCCGCCGCCCTCGGCATGTCGGCCGGAACGGTCAAGAGCACGCTGCACCGGGCGCTGGCCCGGCTCCGCGAGGAGCTGGAGCGCCGGGAGCTGGAGGAACACGAGGACCTCGGCGGACCCGGTGTCCGCGTGCTCGCACCGGGTGAGGAGCGGGAGCGTTGCGCGGCCTGAGTACCCGGTCGGGGCAGGCACGGAGGGCGGCGAGCACGGCGGTGGCCGGCGTCGCCGCCCTCTGGTTCCTCGTCGCCGCCTGCACCACGGGCGGCACCGGCGCCCGCGACGAGGGACCGGCGGGCGGCGAACAGCGGGCGGCCGCCGGCCTCACCCCCTCGGTCGCGCCCTCCGGCAGCCGCCGCAGCGTGGCCGAGGTGATCGAACTGATCAAGGCCGACCCGCAGATCAGCAAGGCGGTCAAGCGGGACCTCAAGCCGTGCGTCGCCGACGAGTACCCGGTCGACGTGTCGTACGGCGATCTGACCGGCGGGCCGGGGAACGACATCCTGGTCAACGTGATGACGTGCGGCGACGCCGTCGGCATGGGCGCGTACGTGTACCGCGAGCGCGGCGGCGGGTACCGCAACGTCTTCCGGGCCGAGGAACCCCCGGTGTACGCGGAGATCGACCGCGGCGACCTCGTCGTCACCCAGCAGCTGTACGAGAAGGGCGACCCGGTGTCGTACCCCTCCAGCGAAGAGGTGATCTCCTACCGCTGGACGACGGACCGTTTCACCGAGCAGTCCCGCACGCACAACGACTACGGCAACGCGGTGGGCGCGGCGGACACTCCGGTGCCCGCCGCCAGCTGACCCGGCAGGGCGCACGGCAACCGCCCGAGAGCACAGAAGGCGCTGAGAGCACGGATGGCAGAACAGACCCACGTCCTGTTCGTCGAGGACGACGACGTCATCCGCGAGGCCACCCAGCTCGCGCTGGAACGGAACGGCTTCGTGGTCACCGCCGTGCCCGACGGCCTGACGGGCCTGGAGTCCTTCCGGGCGCACCGCCCCGACATCGCGCTGCTGGACGTGATGGTGCCGGGCCTGGACGGGGTGAGCCTGTGCCGCCGCATCCGGGACGAGTCGACCGTCCCCGTGATCATGCTGTCGGCCCGCGCCGACGCCATCGACGTGGTCCTCGGCCTGGAGGCCGGCGCGGACGACTACGTGACCAAGCCGTTCGACGGTGCCGTGCTGGTGGCGCGCATCCGCGCGGTGCTGCGGCGGTTCGGGCACGCGACCGGGGGCGGCGGCCGGGCGGAGACGTCCGCGGCCGGCACCGGCGACGGGCTGCTGGTCTTCGGCGACGGCGACCTGGAGGTCGACACCGAGGGCATGGAGGTACGGCGGTCCGGGCGGCCGGTGGCGCTGACGCCGACCGAGATGCGGCTGCTGCTGGAGTTCTCCGCGGCGCCGGGCACCGTCCTGTCCCGCGACAAGCTGCTGGAACGCGTGTGGGACTACGGCTGGGGCGGGGACACCCGGGTCGTCGACGTCCACGTACAGCGGCTGCGCACGAAGATCGGCCAGGACCGGATCGAGACGGTCCGCGGCTTCGGCTACAAGTTGAGGGCCTGAGCGGGGGATGGAACGGGAGCCGGAAGCCAGGGGCGCGCGGGGCGTGTGGGGAGCGCGGAGAGTGCGCAGCGTGCTGCCCCTGCGCACGAGTCTGCACACCGGCCTGCGCTGGAAACTCAGCGCGGCGATCGCCCTGGTCGGCGCGCTGGTGGCACTGGCACTGAGCCTGGTGGTGCACAACGCGGCGCGCGTCTCGATGCTGGACAACTCCCGCGACCTGGCCGACGAGCGCATCCAGGTCGCCCAGCGGATGTACGAGTCGGGCCGGCAGCAGACCCCGGGGGCCTTCGGCGTCGAGGTCGACGACCCGACCGTACCGAAGGACCTGATGGAGAAGGTCCAGCAGGGCCGACGCGCCACCTACGTCGCCGAGGGCGCCCACGGTGTGCCGGACATCTGGGCCGCCGTGCCGCTCAAGGACGGCCGGGTGCTGTCGCTGCACACGCGGTTCACCGACCGCAGCACGGACCTGATGAGGGACCTCGACCAGGCCCTGGTCATCGGCTCGATCGCGGTCGTCTTCGGCGGCTCCGCGCTCGGCGTCCTCATCGGCGGCCGGATGTCGCGCCGGCTGCGCAAGGCCGCGGTGGCCGCGAACCGGGTGGCCAACGGGGAGACCGAGGTACGGGTCGGCGACGCGATCGGCGGGGTCTCCCGTGACGAGACCGACGACCTGGCCCGGGCCGTGGACGCCATGGCGGACGCGCTGCAGCAGCGCATCGAGGCCGAGCGCCGGGTGACAGCGGACATCGCGCACGAACTGCGCACCCCGGTGACCGGGCTGCTGACGGCGGCGGAACTGCTCCCGCCCGGCCGCCCCACGGAGCTGGTCCGCGACCGCGCCCAGGCGATGCGCACGCTCGTCGAGGACGTGCTGGAGGTGGCCCGGCTGGACGGCGCCTCCGAGCGGGCCGAGTTGCAGGACATCCTGCTCGGTGAGTTCGTGGCCCGGCGGGTGGCCGTGAAGGACGCGGACGTCCGGGTGCGGGTGATCCACGAGTCCGAGGTGACGACGGACCCGCGCCGGCTGGAACGGGTCCTGTTCAATCTGCTGGCCAACGCCGCCAAGCACGGCAGGCCGCCGATCGAGGTCACGGTCGAGGGCCGGGTCATCCGCGTGCGCGACCACGGCCCCGGCTTCCCCGAGGACCTGCTGGCCGACGGCCCGAGCCGCTTCCGTACCGGCTCCGCCGACCGCGCGGGCCGGGGGCACGGGCTGGGCCTGACCATCGCGGCCGGTCAGGCGCGGGTGCTCGGCGCCCGGCTGACCTTCCGCAACGTACGCCCCGTCGGCGCCCCGCCGGACGTGCCCGCGGAGGGCGCGGTGGCGGTCCTGTGGCTGCCGGAGCACGCCCCGACGAGCACGGGCAGCCTTCCGGTGGTGCGGCTGCCCGGCGGCCGACCACCGGGGGACGGGCTCAGAGCGTGATGCCCTTGCCGCGCAGGAAGGCGACCGGGTCGACGGCGGAGCCGTAGTCGGCGGTCGTACGGACCTCGAAGTGCAGGTGCGGACCGCTGGAGTTGCCGGTGCTGCCGGAGAGGGCTATGTGCTCACCGGTCCCGACGGTCTGGCCGATCTTCACGTCGATGCGCGACAGGTGGGCGTACTGGGTGTACGTGCCGTTGTCGTGCTTGATCACGACCGCGTAGCCGTACGCGGGTCCGTCACCGGCGCCGTTGCCGCCGGCCTTGACGACGGTGCCGCCGTGCGCGGCGAGGACGGAGGTGCCGCTGCTCACGGCGAAGTCCTGGCCGCTGTGGGTGGAGCTCCACATGTTGCCGGCCTGGGCGAAGCTCGCCGACAGCGTGTACTTCTGCACCGGGGTGACCCAGGACGCCGCCTTCTTGGCGGCGGCGGCCG
>NZ_JAVRHI010000101.1:0-41688 GCF_034105845.1 Streptomyces sp. CRN 30
AGCCGCAGCGCGCGGCGGTGGGCCCGCCACGACCGCCAGGGCGCGGCGAACGCCGCCGCCGTCACGGCCAGTTCCCGGCGCAGCCGGGCCGCCCACGCGCCCCAGCCGCCCCAGCGCATCGCCCACATCCGCAGCAGCACGAAGAGCAGCACGACGACGCCGACGATGCCGAGCCAGCGGAAGATCGTGTCGCTGTGCTGCCTGAACCAGACGAAAGGATCGGTGTTTCTCATCGGCCGACGCTCCTCACGCGGCCGCGATGGCGCGGCGCATGGCCTGGAGCGCGTAGTGGTTGCGCGATTTGACGGTGCCCTGCGGCACCCCGATGACACGTGCCGCCTCGGCGCGGCTGCGGTCGTGCAGATGGATGTGGGAGAGCACCTCGCGGTGCTCCGGAGTCAGCCGGTCCATGGCCTGCCGGACCACCTGACGCTCCACCACCGTGTCGGCGAGGTCGGTCGTGGTAGGGGGCTGGTGCGGCAGGTCCTCCGGCAGGACGCCCACCGGTATCGCGCGGTCGCGACGCCGGGCGTCGATGGCGAGGTTGCGGGCGACCCGGTACAACCAGGCCTGCAGGCGCTCCTCGCCGTGCCGGTCGAGATCGTCGCCGGTCAGCCATGCGCGGAGCATGGTCTCCTGGACGATGTCCTCGGCGCGGTGGGTGTCTCCGGACGCGTACCGGTGCACATAGCGCAACAGCCGGGCGCGGTGGCGCTCGGCGGCGGGACAGGCGGGGCGGGCATCCAGTGGAACATGGCGCATGTTCTGCTCCAAGACGCACTCGGTGTGACTGTGGGGGACGGTGAAGCGTTTGCGTCACACGTTAAGCACGTCCTATCACTTAGGGATCGGTGACTTTTTTCGGGAAGCGGAAAAAAGGGACCAACTCACCTCAGAGAAAGCTCAGAACTTAACAATCACCGGCGGGCGGACCGGCCGTTGCGGCGCCCTCCCGGTAGAAGTGCGGGGACACGCCCGTCACTCTGCGGAACACGCGGCTGAAATAGGACCGGTCGCGGAACCCCACCGCGCGGGCCACGCTCTGCACACTGTCCTCGCTGGACCGCAGCCGCTCCGCCGCCCTGCGCACCCGCAGCCGGGTCAGGTACTCCCACAGCGTCAGGCCGTACCGCCGGTGGAAGAGCCGCCCGAGGTGGTCCTCGCTCACCCCGGCGGCCTGCGCGACCTGCCAGCGGGAGACCGGCCGCCGGTAGTGCTCGTAGAGGTAGACCAGCGCCTCGTCCAGGACGGCCCTGACCCGCGGCGGCAGCCGCCCGTCCCGGCCCGTCAGCTCCCGTACCAGCGACGCCGCCTCGGACGGCGTGAACACGTCGAGGTCCAGCAGGAGCAGCGCCGGGTGCGGGCGCGCCCTGCGCGCGTCGGCCGCCGTGATCCCGTCGTGGCCCGCGACCACCGCCGGGCACAGCGCCCGCCCCGCCCCGTCGTGCAGCCGCTCCACGACATCGAGACCGTGCAGGTCGCCGAGGAAGTCCTCCAGCACCACCAGCCGGGGCGTCTCCTCCGCGATCAGGGCCAGCACGGTCGCCGCGTCCGCCACCACCCGGGTGGGATGGTCGGGCAGCGCGGCCTCGGCGATCCGCCGCAGCGCCTCCCGCGAACGCGGCGTCCGGCCCGCCACCACGACCGGCTCGGCGAGGCCGGCCGGCCGCAGCGCCCGCAGCGCGTCCCCGAGATCCGCGCCGCGCGCCCCGAACAGCACGAACGGCGTGTGCCGCAGCGCCGGATGGTCGTGCAGCCGCTGCACCGCCCGCCACTCCTGCGGCCGGTCGGGCAGCGCCTCCCACACCACCGCCCCCGGCCCGCGCTCCTCGGGGAACGGCACCGCGTCCAGGTCCGGGCCGCCGGGATGCGTCCGCACCCGGTGGTGCCCGGCCGACCGCCGTACGTCCTCGGCGGCCTCGCCCGGCGCAACCACCAGCAGCGGCCCGGCGTCGGCGGCCGGCCGGTGCGCGTGCCCGTCCGGCGACGGCAGGGGCAGCTCGAGGACGTACGCGCCGCCGTCCGCGGTGTCGGCGGGCCGCAGCGAACCGCCGTGCATCATGGCCAGCCGGCGGGCCGTGGTCAGCCCGATGTCGAAGCGGCGCGACCCGCCCGCCGGGGAGACCACGGCGGGCGCGCCGGGCACGGCCACGACGATCCGCACCCCGGCGGGGGACCAGCACGCCGACACCCGCACCGTGGCGTCCCGCGCCCGGTCCGCGGCGGCCGTCAGGACGTTGCCCAGGATCTGCCGCAGCCGGGCCGCGTCGGCCGGCACCGACGGCAGCCGGTCCGGCAGCTCGACCGACCAGCGCGGGTACCCCGGGACCCGGCGCCCGGCGGCGGCCTCGGCACAGGCCCGCCGCAGCAGCGGCAGCGGATCGAGCAGCCGCCGTGTCAGGACCAGGTCCCCGGCCTCCGACTGGGCGAGGTCCAGCAGATTGGCGCTCAGGTGCAGCAGCCGCGCCGCGTCCCGGTGCACCTCCGTCAGGACCGCGCCGGGATCGTCGCCGTCGCGCGCCAGCATCGCCTCCAGCGGGTCCCGCAGCTCGGCCACGACATGGGTGAGCAGCCGGGTCTGGAACCGGTGGGCCTGCTCGGCCGCGTCCCGGGCCCTGCGCACCTCGTCGAAGAGCCCGATGCCCTTCAGCGCGGCGCTGATCTGGTCGCCGAGTTCCCGGTAGAGGGCGCCGTCGTGGTCGGCCGGCTCGTCGCTGGCGGTGGCGTCGAACACCGCGAGGCCCAGTTGCTGCTCACCGATGTGCAGCGGCTCCAGCACCAGCCGGGAACGCCGCCCGCCGCCGGGCAGCAGGGGATCGGGCAGCAGCAGCGCGGCGGGGAACGGCGGGCTGTCCAGTACCCCCGAGTGCCCGAGCCGCCGCGCCTCCGCCCGGGTGAGCAGGGGCCGCGCCATGCCCCGCACGGGCACGGCCGCGCCCGGCGCGGTCTGCTCGTACAGCACGATGCGGCAGCCCGGCACGCCCGGCTGGGCGAGATGCCGCTCCAGGACGTCGGAGAGCCCGTCGAGATCGACCACGGTCGTGAGCGCCGTCCCGAACTCCCGGAGTCGTCGCGCCCGTTGCGCCTGCGTCCAGCGCCCGTACTCCAGCAGCCCCCGCGCCCGCTCCGCGACCAGCAGACCGGCCCGCCCGAACAGCGCCTCCGCGTGCCCGCGCCGGTCGGCGGGGAGCCCGGCGACGACGACGGGACGGGCCCGCTCCAGCGCCTGGTACCAGCGGTCGACCTCGCCCTGGCTGCGGGCCCGCCCCCGCAGCAACTGCTCGAACAGCGCCAGGAACCCGCCCGCCGGGCTCACCTCGTCCCCACCCGCGACGCCGTGCCCGGTACGGCCCGCGCCGGTCCCGCCGGCAGGGCCCGCACCGCCGGTCCCGGCCGCGGCCGCGGTGCCTTTGCGGGTACGTCCCGTCCCGGTCTGCTCGGCGCCACCCGTGGCGCGGGTCCGGGCTCCGGCCGTGCCCGATACGTCGGCACCGTACGCGTGCCCCTTCTCGGCGCGGTCCGCGTGGTCGTCCTCGGCGTCGGACGTCGCGGCCGGTCCGCCGCCCGGCGGGGGGCCGTCGGGGGCCAGGTCGGCGCGGAACGCCTCGGCGAGCCGGGTGCCGGCGGACGGCAGCACGGCATCCAGGGCCGCCCAGCCCTGGGGAGCCCGCGCGGCCCCGGGGGCCGGGGCGACGATGTCCCTGGACGCCGGGTAGGGGCAGCCGCAGGAGCGGCGCGGCACGAGCGTGGCCGGGATGGTCGTACGGTCCGGTGGCCTGGTGCCCCGCAGCCGGGCCACCAGCGTGTCCACGGCCAGCGCGCCGAGTTCGGCGAAGGGCAGCGCCACC
The DNA here is from genome assembly GCF_034105845.1 of Streptomyces sp. CRN 30. Taxonomy (NCBI): domain Bacteria; kingdom Bacillati; phylum Actinomycetota; class Actinomycetes; order Kitasatosporales; family Streptomycetaceae; genus Streptomyces; species Streptomyces sp. CRN 30. The sequence goes on from NZ_JAVRHI010000101.1 coordinate 3,849, forward strand.
GAGGTGAGCGGCGGGTCGCCGAGCCGGGCCTCGGGGGAGTCGTTGAACCCGACGACGGCCACGTCCTCCGGCACCCGCACACCACGCTCGGTCAGCAGCCGCAGCGCGTCCGCGGCGAGGACGTCGCTGCACGCCAGCACCGCGTCGAAGTCCACCCCCGGCTTCAGCCCCCGCGCTTCCAGCAGCACCCGCATCGCGGACGCGCCGCCCGCCGCGCCGAAGTCCACGGCGGCGCACACGTGCGTGGATTCGAGGCCGATGCCGTGGTGGCGCAGGGCGTCCACATAGGCCCGGTAACGGTCCTCCGAGACCGGGTTGGCGACGGGTCCGCGGATGCAGGCGGGCCGCCGGCAGCCGTGCCGGGCGACGAGGTGGCCGACGAGCTTGCGCATGCCCGCGTGGCTGTCGACGGACAGCACGTCCGCCTCCTCGCCGAGCGGCTGGTTGAGGCTGATCACCGGCAGGTGCGCCAGTCCCCGCAGCAGCCGGCGGGCCCGGGTCCCCGAGGAGGGCAGCCCGATGGTGGAGCTCCAGCAGACGACACCGTCCAGCCGGGCGGGGCCGACCAGTTCGTACAGCGCGCCGCGCGGCACGCCGCCGTCGCGCACCTCCCCGCCGGGGAAGCAGACCAGCCCGACGTCGTTGCGTTCGGCGGCGGCGCGGACGCCGGACCACAGGGTGGCGCCGACGCCGAGGTGGATGTTGGCGGTGAGCAGTCCGACCGTGAGCGGCCGGCGCGGGCCGCCCTCCGCCCCGCCGTGCGGGTCTCGCGGGTTCGCAGCCATCGGCGCTCCCTCGGTCGGCCCCGGCCGGCAGCTCCCGCCGGCGCCCGTGCCGACGGGGAGGCTGGAGAACCTAGACGAGGCGTCCGGACGCGGCAAGACAGGGGACGGAACGGAACCGGACGGGTTCCGGGGGCACACGACAGGACCGGTGGTGTGAGCGGGCCACCGGTCCTGACGCGGGCGCGAGGTGCGGGAAGTGCCGTAGGGGCGAGCGGTGTCAGATCTTGCCGACACCCGCGCCGGCGGTCACCGTCCCCTTCACGCTGGACGCCGACTGCGCGCTGTAGCTGTACGGGATGGAGGCCACGCTGCCGCCGGTCTGGCCCGACCCGGAACCGGTGAGGTAGTTGTTCTTCGCCACCAGTGAGCCCGCGTCGGAGGAGCCCTCGCCGAGGTGGTACGGGTCGTCGGTGTTCTCGAAGTAGTTGGCCTCGACGAGGACACCGGCGTTCTCGGTGGAGGCGACGCCGTAGGAGCCGATGTCGCTGAAGTAGTTGTTCAGCACGTGCACCGGGTTGCCGAAGCGGACGCGCGGGTTGCGCTGGTTGGTGCCGTCGAACCAGTTGTACGCGTACGTCACCTTGAGCTTGCCGGTGTCCTCGCTCGCGTTGTCGTCGGAGTGCCCGAGCAGCATGTTCTTGTCCTGGTCGTGTGTGCGGTTCCAGGACACGGTGACGTTGGTCGAGGCGCGCTTGATGTCGACGGCGCCGTCGTAGGCGCCCGAGATGTCGTTGTGGTCGATGACGACGTTGGTCGAGTACTGGACGTTGATCGCGTCGTCGTTGGAGTTCGTGAACGTCAGGTTCTGGATGATGACGTTGTTCACGCTGGCGACGTTGAGACCGCTGCCCGTGATCTTGCCGGCGGTGCCGACACCGACGATGGTCTTGTTCGAGGCGACCTTCGTCATCGACGAGAGCGAGATCGTGCCGTTGACCCGCACCGTCTGCGTCGTGCTGCTCTGCACCGCCGAGATGAACGCGGAGGCGGTGGAGACGGTGACCGTACCGCCGCCCGCGCCGCCGGTGGTGGCGGCACCGAAGCCGATGGGGGCGGCCGCGGCGGCCGCCGTCGATTCGGCGGCGCCGTTCGCCGTACCCATGCCAGTCGTGGCCATGACAACCGCGATCGCGGTCGCCGTGGCTCCGGCCAGGGTGAACCGTGCGCTCGTCCTGCGCATGTGGATCTCCGTCCGTGGGGGTTGTCCGGTGAGGGGGATGTGCGGTGAGGGGGGATGTGCTGTGGGGTGCACCACCGATGCCTCGCGGCCGGCTCTTGCCGAGGCTCACCCCTGAGAGTAGGGAGACCCTTGTGGACTATGACGTGCGCTGTGTGGACTATTGCGTTCCGTCCCTTCCGGCGGCGCGGAACGCACGGCGCCGGGCCCCCGGTCGCCCACGGGAGCCCGGCGCGTCACGGACGGGTCAGGACGCCACGAAGTCGGCTATGTCGCCCAGCACGCTCGTGTCCGCCAGGAACCCGATGTGCGTCTGGCAGAGCACGGCGTTGTTGGTCGCGCCGCTCAGCCGGGTGCTGGTGTACGGGAGGATGACGCCGTCGCAGGCCGAGTACCAGGTCGCGTACCTGGTGTCGCCCGGCGTCTCGTCACCCGAGGTGATCTGCGAGATGAACGACGAGCCCGGGTACATCTGCTGGCACGTCGTGTAGATCAGACAGGCGCTCGCGTACGTCGTCCCGTGGTTGGCGCCGGCGATCGAGGCGAGGTGGCTGACGCTGGTGCTGCCGCCCAGCACCTTCAGGTAGTACTGGCTGACCAGGCCGCCCATCGAGTGGTTGACGATGGCGACCTTGCTCGCGCCGGTCTGCGACTTCACGTTGTTGACGAACGAGGCGAGACCTTGCGCGTTGGTGACGTTGTTGCCGTAGGAGTCGTACTCGTAGGCGAACAGGTTGGAGCTGGACCAGCCGTTGAGCCGGAAGACGCTCATGGCGGTGACCCAGTTGGAGGCGCTGCCGGTGTACCCGTGCACGAAGACGACGGGCGTACTGGTCGACAGCGGCTGGGCCGCCGCCTCGGCGGAGCGCGTGCCGGACGAGGCCGACGCGGCGGCCGCGGAGTCGGCGGCGCCGGCCGTCGAGGCCGAGGAGAACAGGGCGAACGCGGCCGAGGCGGCCACGAGCACACCGAGGAGCCGACGCGGGGAACGACGACGCGGGGAACGACGACGCATGGAACCCTCCTGACGAGGATGCGGGCGGGTGCTTGACCCGACCCAGCGTCGTGGTGCGCGCCGCGCCCGCCATCGGTGAAATCACCAGTGGGCGGGGCGGCGTGCCTAGCGGCCGGCGTCCGCCGGGGGAGCCGCGAGGCGGTCGAGCGCCTCCGGGAGGGTGAGCGCCGCGTCGTCCTTCACGTCGTGCCACCGCTCCAGCGTGGTCGCCGCCGCGCGCAGCAACTCCGGCGGCAGTCCCACGGCTTCCAGGGTGTCGGCGATCTCGTCCATCTCCGGGCCCCAGCGCCAGGCCCGCGCCGCGGCGGCGGTCACCGCGTCCGGCTCGGCGAGGTAGGCGTCGTGGCGGAGGCCGGCCACGTCGAGCAGTTCCGCGTCGACGCCGTGCTCCCGCGCCAGCGCGTAGGACAGGCCGACCAGGACGCGGCTGACCTTCTGGAAACCGGCGTAGGCGAGCTTCAGCGACGACGCCTGGCCGATCCGCGGGCCCAGTACCTCGGCGCGGACGGCGGTACCGGTGAACAGACCGGCCACGGCGGCGGTACCGGCCTCGGGCCCGGACAGATACAGCAGGGGACTGCTGCCGCCCACGGGCGGGGCGCCGATGACGCCGCCGTCCACGACCGTGGCGCCCGGCGGGAACAGGCCCGCGATCCGCCGGGTCCGCTCGGGGTTGACGGCGTTCGCCTCCACGTACACGCCGGTGAAGCCGAGCCCGGCGACCTGCCGCGCCAGCTCCTCCGCCGCGGCCGGCGGGCAGAGGGCGAGGACGATGTCGGCCCGGTCGGCCAGGTCCCGCAGGGTGGGGACGGGCTCCAGGCCGAAGCGTTCGGCCCGCCGCGCGCTGGCCGCGCCGCGTCCCTCGGGGCACCACAGGACGGCGGCCGCGTGGGCCGCCGCGCAGGCGGCGACGGCCGCCCCCATGCTGCCGGGGTGCAGGATGCCTACGACGGGCTGCCGGGACACGGGCTACTCCGCGGAGTGGGTGAGCAGGTGGTCCACCGCGTCGGTGACGTCGTCGGCGGTGTGGTGGGGGACGTCCAGACCGTCGGGCCAGGCCCGGCCGCGCACCCAGATGGCGCGCAGGCCGGCCGCCGCGCCGCCGGCGATGTCGGTCTCCGGATTGTCCCCGGTCATCCAGTCGCTGGGCGTGAGCTGGGTGCCGCAGCGGGCCGCCGCCAGCTCGAACAGCCGCGGGTCCGGCTTGCGGACGTCGATGTCGCCGGAGGCCGCGATGCCGTCGACCAGGTCGGCGAGGCCGGTGGCGCGGACCTTGGCGCGCTGGATGTCACTGGCGCCGTTGGTGGCGACACCCACGCTCCACCCGGCCTCCTTCAGCCGGGCCAGGCTGTCGAGGACCGCGGGCCGGCAGGTGACGGCGGCCGCCATGCGGTCCACGTAGACACGCCACAGGTGGTCGGGGTCCTCACCGAGCCCGAAGGTGTCCCGGAGCCGCACGAAATCACCGCGGCCGGCCTCGTCGGCGAGCTCGGTCCGCAGCCACCGCTCGATCTCCGGCCCGTAGGCGTGGTCGCGGGCCAGCTCGGCTATGGCGTCCGCGAAGGCGGCACGACGGTCGACCAGCGTACCGTCCAGGTCGAAGAGGGCGAGGCGCATGGGGATGACCTTAACGCGCGCGCGTCGTGAACCGGACGGGTGCGCGTGCGCACCCGTCCGCGAATCGCCTCGCCCGCCGTCCTCAGCCCTCCGCCGTCCGCGCGCGCCGGTACACCACGTTCGGGCGCAGGGGACCCTCCGGTGCCGACAGGTCGTCGAAGTCGTCGGCCGGGTTCCGGGTCATGCCGAGCCGGCGCATCACCGCTCGCGAACGGTGGTTGGCGGCGGTCGTCACGGCGACGATCTCGGACAGGCCGAGTGCTGTGAAGCCGTGGGACAGCACCGCCCGCGCCGCCTCGGTGGCGTACCCGTGGCCCCAGGCGGACCGGGCGAGCCGCCAGCCGATCTCCACCCCGGTGAACGCCATGTCCTCCTCCACGTCGTCCAGACCGGCGAAGCCGATGAACGCGCCGGTGGCCCGCACCTCCACCGCCCACCAGCCGTACCCCCGCCGGGCGAAGTCGGCGCGGAAAGCGGCCACCGACGCGTCGCTCTGCGCCCGGGTGCGCACAGCGCCCAGGTGTTCGCGGACCTCGGGGTCGGCGTTCAGCGCCGCCCACGGCGCCAGGTCGGAGTCGCGCCAGTCGCGCAGGAGCAGGCGGTCCGTGCGGAGCCCGGTCACCGGAAGTCCCAGAGCGCGAAGTCGGACACCGGCACGTATCCGATGCGCCGGTAGAGGCCGTTGCTGGTGGGGTTGGCGAGGTCGGCGAAGAGGACGACCTCCCGAGCCCCGGCGGCGAGCGCGGCCCGGCCCGCCTCGACCGTCGCCGCCCCCGCGTAACCACGGCCGCGCAGGTGGGCCGGGGTGTAGACCGGCGCCACCCGGACCTGCCCGGCGACCATCCGGGTCGTCCCCGCCATGGCGACGGGGGAGCCGCCGGGCTCCTCCCAGAACGTGAACCGCTTGTGGGCGAAGCGCCCGCGTACCCGGGACGGGGTCCGCGGCGGCGGCGCCTCCCCGACGGCGGCGGCGAACTCGCGGGTCCAGCGCCCGAGCAACTCCTCGTCCCCGTCGTCGGCGACCCGGCTGCGGCCCGGCGGAACGGGCCGCGGCACGGTGGGCGTGCCGAGACGGTACAGGCGCTGCCGTTCGCCCAGGACCGGCGTCGTGCCCGTGTGCCGCCGCCAGGCCCCGGCGAAGGCGGCGGCGGTGCCGTGTTCGGCGTTGATCCCCGGGAGCGCGTGGCCGAGACCGGCCAGGCGGGCGGCGAGGGAATCGGCCTCCTCGCCGGTGAGGGGCGTGACGTTCAGCCGGTGGGGCGGGGTGCGGAAGAACGCGGCCCGGACCTCGCCCGCCCGCTCCAGCAGGCCGAAGACCGGCGTCCCCGTGCCGTACATGTCCTGCCCGTGGGCGCGCAGTGTCTCGGTCACCGTCAGCGGGACGGTGTGCAGGGCGGGGCGCGAACGCAGAAACTCCCCGGCCCGGACGAGGAAGTCGTCGAGGTCCTCGGTGAGGTGCCAGTGATCCGGAGGCATGCCCCATGATGACCTGGGCGGACCGTGGTTGTCCCGGGATTATCCGGTGCCTGGTGCCTGGTGCCTGGTGCCTGGTGCTTGGTGCTTGGTGCTTGGTGCCTGGTGCCCGGTGCCCGGTGCCCGCTCGCTCCGGCTCAGCCGGTGACGGCGAGTCCCGCGAGGAACGCGGCCAGTACGCCCACGGGCTGGAACGACGCCCGGTTGAACACCGCCAGCGCGACCGGCGGCTCCGCACGGCGCAGCAGGACCACCGCCGGACGGAACGCGGTGACCACCGAGACCAGCACCGTCCCGGCCAGCCCCGGCGCGCCGAAGGAGTCGTACGCCACGCAGGCCAGGGCGATGCCCGCCGCCCCGGCCGCGACGAGGAACCCGAAGGCGACCGCCGCGCCGGCCCGCACACCGTGGACCACCGGGAGCGTGCGGACGCCGAGATGGCGGTCCTCCTCGACGTCGGCGAGGTCGTTGGGGACGTTCCGCCCGCCGATCTCCCAGGCCACCATCCACACCGCGAACAGCCCGAGGCGCAGCGGATCGACGACACCGGAGACGGCGAACCACCCGATCGACCCGCCGATCGCGACCATCACCCCACTGATCAGGAACTTGTACGTCGTCACCGTCGCCAGCCGGCAGTACAGCACCTGGAGGAGCGCGGCCACGGCCAACAGCAGCAGGCAGAACCCGCCGAGCAGCGCGGTCAGGGCGACGGTGACCGTGCCGAGGGCGACGATCCAGGCGAGGGCCGCGCCACGGGAGAGCCGGCCACGGGCGAGCGGGTGCCGTCCGCCGACGCCGTCGAGGTCGGTGCCCTCGTAGGGGCGTACGTGCGCGAACCGCCGCCGGTCGACGTCGACGTCCAGGACGTCGTTGACGGCGAAGAGGGCGAAGAAGCCGGCGAACGCGGCGGTCGTGGCGACGGCGACCCGCTGCGGCGGGGGACCGGCGTCGGCGAGGAGGAGCGCGATCAGCGGCTGGGCGACGCTCAGGGACGCCTGGGTCCCACGGGACAGCGCGAACAGCGCGGACAGCGTCCGGAGGGAACCGGCCACGAGGGTCATGACGCGGGCCCCGGTGCGGCGGCGGCATCGGCGGTGGCAGTGGCGTCCGAGGCGGCGGTGGCCACCGCCACCAGGTAGCCGGGGGCGGCGAACCGCGTGCGCAGATCCACCGGCGGCGCGCACGCCCCGGCCAGGGCGTGCAGGGCCGCGGCGCCGTAGAGTTTGCGCAGACTGATCACGCCGTCGTGCAGGTGGGCGCTCCCGCCGGTCAGGTAGAGCAGGGGAGCGACGGCGAGGTAGGCGGGGTGGCGCCAGCCGTCGATGATCAGCAGCCGCCGCGCGACCCGGGTGCCCTCCGTCAGCAGGGACACGACGCCGGACTGCGGCAGGTGGTGCAGCGACATCGTCAGCACCGCGACGTCGAAGGCGCCGTCGGGAGCGTCGATCGACGTCGCGTCCAGGACGGCCGGTGTCACGCGGGGATGCGCGCCGAGCGGACCCCGGCGGATGCTCCGCACCACGTCGGGGTCGATGTCGCTGACGGTGACCCGGACGGCCGGGTGCCGGTCCGTCAGGTACCCGGCGAGCCGGCCGAGCCCCGCGCCGAGCTCCAGGACGCGCGGCGTGCCCGGTCCGCCGGCCCGCTCGGCCTGTTCGGCCCGCTCGGCCTGTTCGAGGGTCAGCCGTGCGAAGCGCCGGTACCCGAGGGTGAGCCGCTGGAAGCGGTCCAGGCCGCGCAGCGCGCGCCGTCCCTTTACGGGAGTGTCGGGCCGGTCGATGTACTCCTCGCGGGTCGTTTCGAACCAGCGGTCCCAGCGGGCCGCGTGCGGGCCGCCACGGGGCATGTCGACGATCATCGGGCTCCGGGTGAGGGTGAGGCGCGGACCGCCACCGTCCTGCGCGGCGCACGGCGTTCGCCGACAACAACGACCGACCCGCACATCTGACACCGTCGGACGTCACTCCGCCGAGGCGGACGTTCCCCCGTCAACAGCCGAGGCCGGCCCGGCAGTTGCCGGACCGGCCTTCGTGGCCTACCCACCCGGGAGCCGGGGGCGTGCTCAGTCCGTGCCGGACTCCATCGCGGCCCGGTCCAGCATCTCGTCCTCGGCGGAGACCTGCCCGCGGGAGGCGATCGCCTCCGCGCCGCCCTCCGGCATCGTGCCGATCAGACCGGTCGCCGCCGCCTGCGCGGCACCGATCGCGGGGTTGGCCGTGCCGAGCATGCCGATGCCCGCGTACTGCTCCAGCTTGGCGCGGGAGTCGGCGATGTCGAGGTTGCGCATGGTGAGCTGGCCGATCCGGTCCACCGGGCCGAACGCCGAGTCCTCGGTGCGCTCCATCGACAGCTTGTCCGGGTGGTAGCTGAACGCCGGGCCCGTGGTGTCGAGGATCGAGTAGTCCTCGCCGCGCCGCAGCCGCAGGGTGACCTCACCGGTGACGGCCGCGCCGACCCAGCGCTGGAGGGACTCGCGGATCATCAGCGCCTGCGGGTCCAGCCAGCGGCCCTCGTACATCAGCCGGCCCAGGCGCCGGCCCTCGGTGTGGTACTGGGCGAGGGTGTCCTCGTTGTGGATCGCGTTGACCAGCCGCTCGTAGGCCGCGAAGAGCAGGGCCATGCCCGGCGCCTCGTAGATGCCGCGGCTCTTGGCCTCGATGATCCGGTTCTCGATCTGGTCCGACATGCCGAGGCCGTGCCGGCCGCCGATGGCGTTGGCCTCCATCACGAGGTCGACGGCGGAGGCGAACTCCTTGCCGTTGATCGTCACGGGCCGGCCCTGCTCGAAGCCGATCGTCACGTCCTCGGTGGCGATCTCCACGGACGGGTCCCAGAACCGCACACCCATGATCGGGTCGACCGTCTCCAGGCCGGTGTCCAGGTGCTCCAGGGTCTTCGCCTCGTGGGTGGCGCCCCAGATGTTGGCGTCGGTGGAGTACGCCTTCTCCGTGCTGTCGCGGTAGGGCAGGTCGTGCGCGACCAGCCACTCCGACATCTCCTTGCGGCCGCCCAGCTCGGTCACGAAGTCCGCGTCCAGCCAGGGCTTGTAGATCCGCAGGTTGGGGTTGGCGAGCAGGCCGTAGCGGTAGAACCGCTCGATGTCGTTGCCCTTGTAGGTCGAGCCGTCGCCCCAGATCTGCACGTCGTCCTCGAGCATCGCCCGGACCAGCAGGGTCCCGGTGACGGCGCGGCCCAGCGGCGTGGTGTTGAAGTAGGCGCGTCCGCCGGAGCGGATGTGGAACGCCCCGCAGGCGAGCGCGGCGAGTCCCTCCTCGACGAGCGCCGCGCGGCAGTCGACCAGACGCGCGAGCTCGGCGCCGTAGCTCTTCGCGCGGCCCGGCACCGAGGCGATGTCGGGCTCGTCGTACTGGCCGATGTCGGCGGTGTAGGTGCACGGGACAGCGCCCTTGTCGCGCATCCACGCGACGGCGACCGAGGTGTCGAGACCGCCGGAGAAGGCGATGCCGACGCGCTCGCCGGCCGGGAGGGAGGTGAGAACCTTGGACATGCGAAAGAGTATGCCGACTTCTGTATGAACATGCAAAGCCGGTGTCGTGGAGTCCGGCCGGACGGCCGCGTGGGAGACGTGGAGTCCGGGCCGGACGGCCGCGCGGGAGACGCCGGAACAGCGCGTCTCCCGCGCGGCGAGCGCGGCGGTTCAGCGCGCGGTGGCCTCCGTACGGGCCTCGCTGCCGGCCGGGAAGGCCCCGGCGGGCTGCCGGGGGATCCGGTCGCCGAGGGCCGCCGCGGCGCGGCCGAACGGTGACGTCATGATCTCCGCCACGCTGCTGCGCCCGGAGATGTAGGCGTCGAGCCGGCGCCAGGCCGGGGGCAGCCGGGTCAGGGCGGTGTGGGCGACACCGGGGTTGCGGGAGAAGAGGTCCATCAGCCGGGCGCTGGCCCGCATCTCCACCCCCAGGACGTCGTCGATCTGCCGCCGGTACCGGTCGGCGGCGACGGGGGCCGGATCACCGCCGCCGTCGGTGACGATCCGCGCGGCGGCGCGGCCCGCGAACCCGCCCGAGCGCAGGGCGTAGGAGATGCCCTCCCGGGACCAGTGGCCGACGAGGGCCGCGGCGTCCCCGGCGACCAGGAACCGGCCGCGCGCCACCGGCGAATCGGGCCGGCGGCACCGCGTCAGGTGCCCGGTGTCGTGCAGCGGCATGGTGCCGAGGAACCCGTGCCGGCCGAGGAAGTCGGCCTTGTAGGCGCGCAGGGCCTCGGGGTTGCCGCGGGCGGCGACGACTCCGGCGGTGCAGACGTCGCCCTTGGGGAAGACCCAGCCGAAGGAGCCCGGCAGCGGACCTTACTCCATCAGCATCCGGCCCCGCCGCGCGCTCCCGGCCGGGCGAGCGGCGTGTCGCCGGGTGTGCGCCACGTCGTCCGGCGCGACGTGCGAGCCCTCACCGCGCAGCCACCCGGCGAGCCGTCCGGCCGCCGACCGCAGGGCCACCGGCGTGCCGGCCGACAGCGGGAACATGCGCGGGAACACGCGCGGGACCGCCTCGCCACGGACCGCCTCGCCACGGGCCGCAGCGGCAAGGGCCGCACCGCCGCGGACCGTGTCGTCGCGGGGATCACCGCCATTTCGGCACAGGGGGGCGCGTCCGCCGGGGACGCGGGGGTCGCAGGCGGGAGCGCGTCGGCCGCCGCCCACGCCCCCGTGCACCCGGATCAGCCGCTTGGCCGGGTGGTTGACGGATCATCGGCGGTCCGGGGACCCCGCGCGCAGCAATCGTGCGATCGCGGGGCCGATGCCGTCGAGCGGGAGTACGTGGTCGACCCGGCCCGTCTCGATCGCGGACTTCGGCATGCCGCGGAACTCGGCCGTCGCGGGGTCCTGCACGACGATCGTGCCGCCCCGGTCCTTGACCGCCTCCACGCCCCGCGCCCCGTCGCTGTCCGCGCCCGTGAGCACACAGGCGATGACCCGGCCGTCGTAGGTGTGCGCGGCCGACTCGAAGAGCGGGTCGGCGGCGGGGCGGGCGAAGTTGATCGGCTTCTCGTCGGTCAGCCGGAACGCGCCGTCCTCGCGCATGCACAGGTGGTGGTCGGGCGGGGCGAGGTAGACGGCGCCGTTCTTGGGGTGGTCACCGTCCTCGGCGAGCTGCACGGGCAGCGCGGTGGCACGGGAGAGGACCTCGACGATCTGCGTCCTGCGGGCGCGCCGCAGGTGCTGGGCGACCAGCACGGGCACGGGCAGATCCGCTCCGAGGCCGCGCAGCAGCGTTCCCAGGCCGAGGACACCCCCGGCCGAGGAGGCCACCAGCACGGCGGCGTAGTGGTCGGTGTCATGGGCGGAAGACCTGGTGCGCACCCCTAGAGATTATCCACTTCCCTCCGTTCCAGACCTGCCGTACGGACCCCGTCGCCGTACTCGTCGTGATCGATCAGTTTGCGCGTTTTATGCCGTATGCCGCCGGTAGTCGGGGTATGGCGCCCTCCGCCGCCTCGGCCACCGTGGCGGCGGACCGCCCGTATACGCTGCGGCCTCATGACGCGCGCCTGGACACCGCCGGTACTGCTGTCGCTGTGCGGCCTGTTCGCCGCGGCCGGTCCGGCCCGCGGCGGGAACCTCCTCGGGGCGGCGGCGTACGTCCTGCTCTTCGCGCTGCTCGCGGGCGCGGTCTCGCCGCTCGTCTTCCCGAGGCCGGTCGGCGCGGCGGAGGCGCTGCGCCGCAGCGCGGACGACGGCCGGCCGGTCGTCTACTGGCGTCCGGGCTGCGCGTACTGTCTGCGGCTGCGCCTCCGTCTCGGCCGCGCCGCCCGCCGCGCGCACTGGGTCGACATCTGGCGCGATCCGGCGGGCGCGGCCCGGGTGCGGGAGGCGGCCGCCGGCAACGAGACCGTGCCGACGGTGGTGGTGGCGGGCCGGGCACACGTGAACCCCGACCCCGCCTGGGTCCGCGCACAGCTCGGTCGCCGCGGCTGACGCGGGGGCGCCGCCTGCCGTTCCCGTCCGGCGCATGGGCGGCCGGACGGGAGCGGAGCGGTTCCCTTCGGTCGTTCCTCAGCACAAGGGAGCCGCGCGGCCTTCCGGACCGGAAGGTGCGACGCCGGGGCGTCGCCCGCTCCCCATGGTGCGTCTTCCCCCGGGCGCCGCAACGCCCCGTACGGATCGGCAACCAAAAGGATTCATCTCGCCCCGATGACCGGCGCGGGACGCCCGTCATGCGCTAGAGGGCCGTGCGGAGCCCGGGGCGTCATTGTTCCGTAAGCCCGTAACCACGTTGAGTGGCGCACGCCCCGCGCACCATGCTGTCGTGCGACTCCCCGGGGCGCCTCAGCACCGCCCCAGGAGTCCTTTCCGGACGCTCGCTTCCTTCGAGGGAAGGTGCAATGAGAAACAGGCAGGTGATGACCGTGGCCATCCTGGCGGCGGTTCTCGCGTGGAGCACGGTGATGACCGTGTTGGGACAGCTCGCGGCCGTGGCCGCGCTGCTGCCCTCGCTCGGACTCCTCGTCCAGCAGATCGTCTCCGCGCTCGGCCCCACCGGCGCACGGCAGTCGCCGACGGCACCGGCACCGGCCCCGGCGGCCGGCGCGTGCGCCGGGGGTCCCGCCGAGGGCCTCGCCGAGGGCCTCGCCGGGAGTGAGGAGCCGACACGGTGACACCGCACCAGGTGCCGGGCCGCCCCGAGAAGGACCCTCCCGGACGCCGCGGCCGCCCGCCGGAGCCGATCTGCGAGACGGCCGGCGCCGCCCACCGGAGCTGGCTCGAACCGGTCCGCAGCCGGCTCGTCGCCAGCGGCCTCACCCTCGACGACCTGGTCAGCCGCTCCGGCTACTCCAAGACCAGGCTCTCCGAACTCCTGCGGGGCAAGGGCTACTACCCGGGCTGGTCGATCACCTACAGCGTGGTCCGCGCCCTGGACATACCCGTCGGCCCCCTGCGCCGGCTGTGGACGGCCGCCGCGGTGGAGGCCAACAAGGACACGGACTGGATCAGGCGCCGCATAGGGGACGTCCAGCCGCTGGGCCCGGACGAGCAGCCCGTCGCCCACCTCGGACTGACCCAGGCCATGTGGCGGCCCTACACCGCCTACGCACAGGCCTTCCTGCAGACCGAACAGCGCGCCCGGCAGGTGGTCGCCGAGACCTTCGACATCCTCTGGCTCACCTGGGACGAGGCGACCGGCAGCCCCGACACCCCGCGCCACGCCTGGCAGTTACTGCGCTCCCGGGTCCTGGCCCGCGCGCCGAAACGGTCCGACGGCCGCCCCGACCTGCGGGCGGCGGCCTTCTCCACGGCCGCCCAGGCCGGCATCGCCGACCTCACGGAGCGGCTGGCCCGGATAGACGTCCTCGCGCGGTTCTTCGACACCATCACCCGGCTGCCGCCGGACCAGATGGACGTCACCGTCCTGCGCCACCTGTGCGCCACCGACCCGGACGCCGTGCCGGGCATCGTCGGCCTGTCGCCGGCCATGACCCACAGCCTGGAACGCCACGCCCGAGGAGCACTGGACCGACTCCGCCCCGACACCGACACCGACACCCAGGAGTGATCCCCCCGCCATGAGCACCATCGACGACCTCCTCGCCCAGTCACGGCTGCTGCACCAGCCGCACGTCCCGTCCGACGCCGTCCCGTACGACGACCTGGCCCACGCCGTGCTCGCCGAGGCGGAACTGCCGCTGTGGGACGGCTACGGGTCCGGCCTGGCCGACGAAGGCGCCGCACAGAGCCTCGCCGCCCTGTGCGAGGCGGCCGTCGCCCACTGCACCGCCGAGCAGCTCGCCGACTTCCTCACCGACCAGGTGCCGCAGCCGCGGGCCGCCTGGATCCTCGGCTGCGTCCTGCAACTCGCGGGCGCGGAGGACGGCGCCCGCTTCTGGTGGCAGTACGCGGCGGGCGCCGACGACGCGCCGGCCTCCTACTGCCTCCACCTCCAGCACCTGGCCTCGGGCGACCCCCACGCCGCCGCGCTGTGGCGGGCCCAGGCGGCGCCGCGCGGGGAGCGGAACGACGAGGACGCCACCGCCCCCGCCTTCCGCATGGCGGGCGCCGACACCAGCCTCTCCACCGTCCTGCGCATCCTCAGCAGACTGAGCCGGTCCACGCCGCGCCGGCGGACGCCGACGGCGCGGGCGGTCACGGAGTTCGTGGCCGCCGCCGTCGCCATCGGCTACGACCGTCATCCCGACCTGGAGATCCCCACGCCCGGACGGGACTTCGCCGAACAGCTGGAGATCATCATGGCGGCGGCGTCCGGCCTGGACGAGCACGACCGCGACCCGCACCGGGAACCGGCCGGGACCCTGCCCAACCGGACCGTGGCCGACCGGACCGCCGACCGCGCCCCGGTCCGCGACGGTGCCCAGGACCCGGAGCGGCTGCTGGTCAAGGTCACCACCGCCGACGCCGGTCCGGACGCCGACGGGCCGGCCTCCGCGCACGTCTTCTTCAAGGAGGCGGTGGCGGTCTGCTGGGAGACGGCCACCGCCGCGGGCAGCGCCGACGGACGGGACACCCGCATGTCCTACTACCTCGACCGCTTCCGCACCCGGGCGGCGCGGGCCTTCTCACCGGCCGAGTACCGCCGGATCGCGGTGTCACCGCTCGACTGACGCGGCACGGGCACGGGCACACGGGTACGGGCATGGGCACACGGGTACGGGCACGGGGGCGCGCCCTGCCCGCGCGGGAGGGGAGCGGCGCCCGGCGGCTACCCGGCGTGTTCGCCGAGCGGCCGACGGCGGGGCGCGGCCTCCCGGCGCGGGAGCAGCAGTGGCGTGGCCAGCAGCAGGACCCCCGCGGCCGCGATCGCCGCGCGAGGACCGACCACGGCGGCGAGGACACCCCACAGTGCGGTCAGGACCGCGATCGCCGCGCTGCCGCTGACCGACCAGGCGGCCAGCGTGCGGGCGACCCGGCCGGCGTCGGTGTGCTCCAGCCGCGCCGTGGCCAGCACCGGGTTGAACAGGCCGCAGCAGGTCACCAGGGAGAGCTGCACGGCGATGACCAGCGCCATGCCGGGTACGCCGGGCTGGACGAACGCCAGCCCGACGGACCAGCACGCGCGCAGGGTCCCGGCCGCCCGGATCACCCGGTGCCGCCCGCACCGCGCGACGAGCCGGTGCGCGAGCCGGGCCCCGACCAGACCGCCGACGCAGGGCGCGGCGAACACCAGGCCGTACTGCCAGGGCGCGAACCCGAGACGGTCGAGGAGCAGCACGGCGAGCAACGGCTCCGTCGCCATGATCAGCCCGTTGACGGCGAGGGAGTTGAGGAACAGCGGCCGCAGCACCGGATGGCCGAGGATGTGACGCCAGCCCTCCAGCAGGTCGTCGGCCCGCAGCCGCGCCGCGCCGGTCCGCGCGGGCCGCGGCTCCGTCCCGCCGACGGCACGCAGCCCCAGCGCCGAGAGCAGGTAGCTGACCGCGTCGGCGACCAGCGTCGTCACCGGACCGAACAGCCCGATCGCGGCCCCGCCGAGCGGCGGCCCGACCATGGTCGCGGACCATGTCGTCGACTCGAACCGGCCGTTCGCCACCAGCAGGTCCTCGGGCCGCACCAGCGTCTTCAGGAACGCGCCGCTCGCCGCCCGGAAGGCGATGTCGGCGGCGGCCACGACCACGGAGACGACCAGCAGCTGCGCGAAGCCGAGCAGCCCCGCCACGTACGCGGCGGGCACACTCAGCAGCGCCGCGAACCGGGTCAGATCCATCGCGATCATCACCGGCCGCTTGCGCCGGAACTCCACCCACGGACCGAGCGGCACCGCCAGGACGGCCCCCACCGCCCGGCCCGCCGCGGCCAGCGCCGCCACCTCCGTCGGCCCGCTGTCCAGCACCACCACGGCGATCAGCGGGAACGCGCCGAACCCGAGCCCCGTCCCGTACGAGCTGACCGCGAACGCCGCCCACATCCACCCGAAACGCCTGCCCAGCGCCCGTCCGCCCGCCACGCCCCCACGCACCCCTCGCCGCCGCCCCGGACAGCACCGCGCTGACCACCGGCATCCAACCCACCGGCACGGGCGGAGATCAAACAACCGGACCGCGAGGACCGCACAACCGGACGTTGTGCGGATATCGTGAGCGGCATGGACCTCGACGTCGTGCGCACCTTCGTGACCGTCGTGGAGGCGGGACGGTTCCAGGACGCCGCCGCCGAACTGTCCGTCACCCAGCAGGCGGTCTCCAAGCGCATCGCCGCACTGGAGAGATACCTGGGCGTACGGCTCTTCGAGCGCACCGCGCGCGGAGCGCGGCCGACCGCCGACGGGGAGACGTTCCTGCCGCACGCCCGGGAGTTGCTGCGCACCGCCGAGCGGGCCTTCGGCTCGGTACGTCCCGGCCGCCGGCCGCTGCGCGTCGACGTGATCGGACGGCGGCTCGCCCCGGCCGCCGTACTGGGCGACTTCCGGCGCGCCGACCCCGGCGCGGAGCTGGACGTCGTGACCCTCTTCGACGTCGACGCCGCCGTGGACGCCCTCCGGGCCGGGACGGTCGACGCGTCCTTCCGCGCCGTCACCGCGCCGGGCCGCCGGCTCCCCGACGACATCCGCGCGGCCCGCGCCTTCGACGAGCGCCTCCAGCTCCTGACCGGACCCGGCCACGCACTGGCGGGGGCCCGCACGGTCACCCCCGCCGACCTCGCCGGACACCGGATCTGGGTGCCCGGCATCGTGCCCGGCACCGAGTGGGGCGCCTACTACGACGAGCTGGCCGCGGTGTTCGGACTGACCATCGAGAGCACCGGCCCCGACTTCGGTACCGCGCCCGTACTGGAGACCCTCGCCGGCTCGCGGTCGCTGGCGACCCTCGTCGGCGAGCGGACCCACCTCGTCTGGCCCGCCGCCCACGACCTGCGGCGGATCGAGGTACGCGACCCGGTGCCGGTCTACCCGCACTCACTGCTCTGGCACCGCGACAACCCGCACCCGACCCTGGCGGCCCTCCGCGAGCACCTGCGCCTCGGGCGGCCCCGCCGCCCGGCCACCGGCACCTGGGCCCCGGCCTGGTCGGCCTGACGGCGCGACGGACACCGGCACCGTGACCACGACGACGGCGACGACTGCGACGACAGCTGTGCCGAGGGGGGCGGCTACGACGACGCCGACGTCACCGGTGCCGTCTCCCACGCGAAGCCGTCCGGGTCCGTGAAGGAGCCCGAGTCGCCCCCGAGCACGAGCCGGTGGGCGCCGCCGCCCTCCACCGGTACACCGACGTCCTTCGCCAGACCGGAGCGCTTGTACAGCGCCAGCTTGACGCTGCCGGGCCCGTCGGCGGCGAACTCGACGTACTTGCCGCCGAAGCTCTTCGCCACGGTCAGGCCCCGCTCGGCGTAGAACCGCCTGCTCGCCCTGACGTCCTCGACGCCCAGCAGCAGCACCAGTTCACCGATCTCACCACCTCCAGCAGGCCGACGCGCTGCTCCGGCTGCCGGGCAACGCGGTCCGGGTGCTGGGCCCGGCCGTCGGCGGGATCGTCGTCGCGGCGAGCGGCCCGGCCTGGGCGCCGGCCTGGGACGCGGCCACGTTCGCCGTCGCGGCCGTCCTCTTCCGCGGCCTGCGCCTGGACGCCCCGCCCCGCACCGACACCGGGGTCCTGGCCGACGTACGGGCCGGCTGGACGGGTTTCCGGTCGCGCACCTGGCTGTGGACCTACACGCTCGCCGGGACCGTCCTCGTGGCGGCGTGGCTGGCGGGGTTCCAGCTCCTCGGGCCGCTGGTCGTCGCGGAACGGTACGGGGGAGCACGCGACTGGGGCCTGGTCCAGGGCGCGTTCGCCGCCGGTCTGCCGGCGGGCACGCTGGTCTGCCTGCGCTGGAGACCGTACCGGCTGCTCGCGGTCGCGATCGCGGCGGGCGGAGGGCTCGCCCTGCCGCTCGCCGCCCTCGCCTGCGAGCTGCCGCTGCCCCTGGTCCTCGCGGCCGCCGTGCTGGCGGGCATCGGCCTCGACGTGTCGATCGTCTCCTGGAACACCGCCTTCCAGCAGCACGTGCCCCGCGCCGAACAGGGCCGCATGAGCGCGCTGAACGGCGTCGGGGAGCGCCTCGCCATCCCCCTCGGCTACCTCGTCACCGCCCTCGCGGCCCGTTCGGCGGACAGTGCGGGCGCGCTGGCGGTGTGCGCCGGGACGATCGCCCTCGTCACCGTGGCCAACCTCTGCGTCCCGGACGCGCACCGTGTCGAACGCCGTGCCGCGACCGCCGACGGACCGGCCTGAACGGACGGTCAGGACAGCGCGCGCAGGGCCCGGCCGAGCGCCTCGACGCCCTCCGCGACGACCCCCGGCGGACAGGCCGCGTAGCCGAGGACGAGCCCCGGCGGGCCGGGGAGCTGCCGGTGCCAGGACAGCGGCTGGCACTTCACGCCCGAGTCGAGCGCGGCGGCGGCCAGTTCCGTGTCCGGTACGTCCCGCGCGTAGGTGACGGTCAGGTGCAGCCCGGCCGCCGCGCCGTGCACGACCGCGCCCGGCAGGTGCGCGGCGATGGCGTCGATCATCGCGTCGCGCCGGCGGGTGTGCCGGCCGCGCAGCAGCCGCAGGTGCCGTTCCAGGTGTCCCGACTCCATCAGCCGGGCCAGCACCAGTTGGGGCAGCACGGCGTTGCCCAGGTCGTTGAAGCGTTTCGTGGCGGTCAGCCGCTCCCGGTGGCGCGGCGGCGGCACGACCCAGCCGATCCGCAGCGCCGGGGCGAGCAGCTTGGAGACGCTGCCCATGTAGCACAGCCGGTCGGCGAGGTGCGAGCGCAGTGCCGGGACCGGCGGCCGGTCGTAACGGTGTTCCGCATCGTAGTCGTCCTCGATGATCAGGCCGCCGTCCGCCGCCCAGCGCAGGAGTTCCCGGCGGCGTTCGCCGCTGGTGACGACGCCGGTGGGGAAGTGGTGCGCCGGGGTCACCAGCACGGCGGGGGCACCCGAGGCGCGCAGCGCGTCGACGCGCAGGCCGTCGCCGTCGACGGGCACCGGCGGCGTCGCGAGACCGCCGTTGCGCAGGTGCTGGCGGCTGCCGAGCGACCCGGGGTCCTCCACCGCGACCTCGGTGATGCCGTCCGCGCGCAGCACGGGGTGGAGCAGGGTGAGCGCCTGCGCGGTACCGGCGACGATGAGCACCTCGTCCGGTGCGACCAGGACGCCGCGGGTGCGGGCCAGCCAGTCGGTGACGGCGCGTCGCAGCCGGGGCGCGCCGCGTGGGTCGCCGTACCCGAGGTCCTCGGCGGACAGGTCGGCCAGCACGGCCCGTTCGGCGCGCAGCCAGGCCGCGCGCGGGAACGCGGTGAGGTCGGGACGGCCCGGGGTGAGGTCGATGCGGGCGGGCGCGGCGCGCAGCGCGTCGAAGACGTCGTCGCCGGGCACCGCGGTGAACAGCGCGGCCGGGGCGGGCCGCCCGCCGGCCGACGGCCTCCGCACCGGGGGCGCCGAGGGGACCGGGGGTACCAGGGGCATCGACGGCGCCAGGGGCATCGAGGGCGTCGGGAGCGCCGGAAGTGCCGAGGGCGGGCCGACCACCACGGTGCCGCCGCGCCGACGGCCCTCCACATGGCCGTCCTCGGCGAGCCGCCGGTACGCCTCGGTGACCACGCCCCGCGAGACCCGCAGGTCGGCGGCGAGTACCCGGGTCGGCGGCAGTCTGCTGCCGACGGCCAGCCGCCCGTCGGCCATGGCCTGCCGCAGCCGCCCGGCCAGCCAGTCCGCCTTGCCCCCGGCGGGCGCGTCCCCCACGTCCAGCTGCAGGAAGTCGGACCCGCGAGCGCCGCCCCCGGCACCACCGTCCGCCGAGATCTCCACGCCCCCACCCCACCCCGTACCCGACCGCCTCCTGCTGCCACGAGCCGCCCCACCCGCACGCGGCCCGCGCCCTCATCCCCCTGCGTCGGAGAGGAACTCCCCGGCGTCGAAGCCGGATTTCCCCGCGTCGAAGACGAACTCCGGCTCCGCGTCGGTGAGGACGGCCGTCCGAGGCGCGCACCCCCAGTGCGCGGCGAGTTCCGCCGCGATCGTCTTCAGCACCAGCGGGACCGTCTCCGCCGCGCCGTCGTGCAGGGCCTCGGCCACCACGAGGACGCGGTCGGTGCGCTCCCCGACCGCCGAGTGGCCGCTCTGCCGATTGGTCCAGCGGCGGGCGTGCGCCCGGCCCGCGGAGTCGGCGTACGTCACCTCGCCGGGCGCCGGGTACTCGACGTCACCGCCGAAGGTCGTGTACCGCTCGTCCCCGCGGGCGTGCCGCACCTCGAGGAGCGGCCCCGCGACCCGGTCCGCGTCGAGGACGGCGACCGGCACCGCGTACGCCACGGAGACCGCGTTGCACAGGTCCACCACGGGGTGGATACGCGGCAGCGTGCCCTCCTTCCGCAGCCGCCGCAGCAGCGACTCCGACGCGCACCGGTACTGCGTCGGCTTCAGCCCCAGCCGGGCGAACGCCCGCCGCCAGGCCAGTACTTCGGGGAACCGCCCCTCGGGCGCGTCGGCCAGCCGCGCCGCCGCCCGCTCGGTGTACTCCGCCAGGAGCGGGCCGGTGCCGACGTCGCGCCCCGCGCCGTCGGCGTACAGCGCCCCGGCGACGAGCCCGGGATGGTCGGACCGGACCGCGCCCGAGTGCCGGAAACGCATGCTCATGCCACCCCCGCCGAACGGGTGCGCGGGGCCATGGACCAGTAGGTCGTACTCACGTGAGAACTCCGGGAAGTCGAAGGTCCTCCCACCCTGACGCCGTCATGGACCCGGCGACAGTGCCAAAGAGCGCCGGACCGACCGGTCCATAAGCGCCACGGCCAGGCCCACCGAGGGAGAAGAGGGGGCTGGCCCCGGTGAGTCGACGTACGCCGCGGCCCTAGAAGGCTCACCAAGATCTTCATGAGCCTTCCAGCATCCGGCCCATGCGGCCCCTGACTCGAATACGTACGGTCGTCGCCGGAGCCACGCTGAACTCGACGCGTCCGGTGCCCGCTGCGCCGACCTCACCGTGCCGCTCGACTGCACCGCCTCCTTCGCGGGTCCGCTGGTCCACAACATCTCGCCGTGCGAGTTCTGGGACCCGCCGGCGGAGGCCCCGACCGTCCTGGCCGACGATGTTCCGGCGCTCCTGGTCAACGCCACCGGCGACCCCCGCACCCGTTACCCGGGAGCGCTGCGGATGCGCGAACGGTGGCCGTCCTCCCGGCTCGTCACCGTGCCGGACGCCCTCCAGCACGGCGTCTACGCCGAGTTCGGCAACACCTGCGCGGACCGTCAGGTCAACGCCTGCCTGGCCACCGGGCGGCTGCCCGCCCGCGACCGGGTCTGCCGCGCGTAGCCCGGCCGGCGGCCGGGGCGGGTCACATCCCGGTCGTGCCGTCGAGCAGTTCGCGCAGGATGTCGAGGTGGCCGTTGTGCCGGGCGGTCTCCTCGACGAGGTGGAGCAGGATCCAGCGCAGGTCGACGCGGCGGCCGTCGCGCCTGGCCCGCACGGCCTTCGTGTCCAGAGGGGTGCGGGCCACCAGCTCCCGGTAGCGGTCGCTCTGCTCGGCGTACTCGGCGAGCAGTTGCCCGAGGGGGAAGTCGACCGCGATCCGCATCTCGCGGTCGGGATCCTCGTCGGTCCACGGCCCCTTGTCGTCCTCGCCGAGGAAGACCACCTGGAACCAGTGGTACTCCACCCAGCGGAGGTGGTTGACCAGTCCGCTCACGGTCATCAGCGGGGAGCCCGGCAGCAGAGCGGCGCCGGCGTGCTCCGGGGAGACGCCCTCGCACTTGACGCGGACGGTGTCCCGGGCGTAGTCGAGGAACGTGGTGAGCTGGGTGCGTTCGTCCCAGGCGGCAGGGACGTCTTCTGTACGGGTCATCGACGCAGTGTCCCTGCGCCGGAGCGGCGCTGTCGACGCGTTTTCGCGCGGGGCGGGGAGCCGGCTCACCGCTCCCGCTCGCCGTACCGCTCCCGCAGTTCGATCTTGCGGACCTTGCCGGAGACGGTCATCGGGAAGGAGCCGAGGAGCTGCACCCTGCTCGGGATCTTGTAGTGGGCCAGCCGCTCGGCGCAGAACGCGCGCAGCTCTTCGAGGGACGGCGGGTCCGCCGGGTCGCGCGGGACGACGCAGGCGAGCACCTCCTCGCCGTACCGCGCGTGGGGCACGCCGACCACCTGGACGTCCGCGATCTTCGGGTGGGCGTACAGGAACTCCTCGACCTCGCGCGGGTAGATGTTCTCCCCGCCCCGGATGATCATGTCCTTGATGCGGCCGACGATCTCGACGTACCCGTCCTCGCGCATCACCGCGAGGTCCCCGGTGCGCATCCAGCGGGCGGCGTCGACGACCTCGGCGGTCTTCTCGGGCTCGTTCCAGTAGCCGAGCATCACGCTGTAGCCGCGGGTGCGCAGTTCCCCGGCGGTGCCGCGGGGCACGGTGATGCCGGTGACCGGATCGGTGATCTTGACCTCCAGATGCGGCAGGACCCGGCCGACGGTCGAGGTGCGGTGTTCGAGGTCGTCGTCCATGCGGGTCTGGAGGGAGACCGGCGAGGTCTCGGTCATGCCGTAGCAGATGGAGACCTGCTCCATGTGCAGCTCGGCGACGACGCGCTTCATCACCTCCACCGGGCAGGGCGAGCCCGCCATGATGCCGGTGCGCAGGGAGGTCAGGTCGAAGTCGGCGAAGCGGGGCAGGGCCAGCTCCGCGATGAACATCGTCGGGACGCCGTACAGCGAGGTGCACCGCTCCAGCTGCACCGCCCGCAGGGTCGCCTCCGGGTCGAAGGACGGCGCGGGGATCACGACGCAGGCGCCGTGCGCCATCGCCGCCAGGTTGCCCATCACCATGCCGAAGCAGTGGTAGAACGGCACCGGCAGACAGACCCGGTCCGCTTCCGTGTAGCCGACCGTGCGGCCCACCCAGTACCCGTTGTTGAGGATGTTGTGGTGGGAGAGCGTGGCGCCCTTCGGGAAGCCGGTCGTGCCCGAGGTGTACTGGATGTTGACCGGGTCGTCGCAGCTCAGCTCCGCCGCGGCGGCCGTGAGCCGCTCCGGCGGCACCGCCGCGGCGGCCACGGTGAGCGCGTCCCACGACGGGTCGCCGATGTACACGGTCTCCCGCAGCTCAGGGCAGCCGCCGCCCACCTGCTCCACCAGCGCCCGGTAGTCACTGCCCTTGTGGGCGAGGGAGGACACCAGCAGCCGCACCCCCGCCTGCTTCAGCACGTACTCCAGCTCGTGCGCGCGGTAGGCGGGGTTGACGTTGACCAGGATCGCGCCGATACGGGCGGTCGCGTACTGCACGAGCACCCACTCGGGGCAGTTGACGGCCCAGATGCCGACCCGGTCGCCCTTGGTGACGCCCCGGGCCAGCAGGCCGCGGGCCAGCTCGTCGACGTCCGCGCCGAACTCGGCGTACGTCCATCGCCGTCCGGACGCCACGTCGACCAGGGCCTCCCGGCCGGGGCCGGCGGCGACCGTCCGGTCCAGGGCGGCGCCGACGGTGTCGCCGAGCAGCGCCGCGCCGCTCGTGCCGTGCGTGTACGACGGCTCAGGGGCTGTCATGGTGCCTCCTCCTACCGGACCGCTGCCCAACCGTTGCCGGACGGCTGTCCGCCATCGTGTAATCCGTGGTGCGGGCCGCGCTACCCCCGAACGGGGGTGACGCGGGGCGACGGACCGGCACGAAGGAGCGAGCGGGTGACTGCGGAGGCGACGGGGGCGGCCGAGGTGCGCGACGCGCTGGCCCGGCTGCGGCACACGACCGGGCTGCCGGTCGCCTTCGGGGGCCTGGTGGAGCGCGGCCGCCGCCAGTTGCGCATCACCGAGCTGAGCGGCACCGCCACGACGGCGCTCAAGGCCCTCGCCGTCACCTCCGGCAACGGCCTGGGCGGCAGGGCGACGGCACTCACCCGGCCCTGCGCCGTGACCGACTACTCCGCCTCCCGGCGCATCAGCCACGAGTACGACGTGCCGGTCGCCGCCGAGGGGCTCCGCGCGGTGGTGGCGGTCCCCGTCGTCGTACGGCGCCGGGTCCGCGGCGTGCTGTACGGCGCCCTGCGCGTGGCCGAGCCGCTGGGCGACCGCACGCTGGGCGCGGCCGTGGCGGCGGCCCGGGACGTGGAACAGGCGCTGCTGGTGGGGGAGGAGGCGCGGGATCTGCTGGCGGCCGTACGGCCGGAGCCGGCGGGCGCCCCGGTGACCGGCGCCGCCCGGGAGCACGTACGGGAGGCGCACGCGGCGTTGCGCGCGCTGGCGCCGAGGATCGAGGACCCCGCGCTGCGGGCGGAGCTGCTGCGGGCGTGCGGGCTGCTCGCGACGGGCGGCGACGGCGGTCCCGCACCGGGGTGCGGTCTCGCGCCCCGCGAGGTGGACGTCCTCGCGTGCGTCGCCGGGGGAGCGACCAACCCGGCGATCGCCGAACGCCTGGGCGTGACCACGGAGACCGTCAAGGGCTACCTGCGCTCGGCGATGCGCAGACTCGGCGCCCGTACGCGCGGCGAGGCGGTGGTGGCGGCCCGCAGGGCGGGCTGGCTGCCATAGACACGGCGCGGGGCGTGGGTCGTGCCGGTGCCGGCGTGCATCATCGGGGGCATGCAGCCACTCGCGCTCACCCGGCCCCCGGCCGCCACCGCCTCGATGATCGTCCGCCGGCCTCCGCGGGAGGTCTTCGAGGCCTTCGCCGACCCCGCCGTCACCACGCGGTTCTGGTACAGCGCCGGCAGCGGCCGGATGGAACCGGGCGCCGAACTGCGCTGGGAGTGGTCGTTCTACGGCGTGTCCGTCCAGGTCCGGGTCGAGGCGGTCGAGGCCGGGCGGCTCATCCGGTTCACGTGGGGGAACTACGACCGGCCCACCCTGGTCGAGCTGACGTTCACCCCGCGGCCGGGGGACGCCACCCATGTCGAGGTGACCGAGACCGGCTTCGAGGGCTCGGGGGACGACGCCGTGCGCTGGGTCAACGACACCGTCGGCGGCTTCAGCACCGTGCTGTGCGCGCTGAAGGCACTGCTGGAGCACGGGATCGAACTCGGCGCCGTGGCCGACCACCACCCGGTCTGAACCGGGGGTCCACCGCCCCGGTTCAGCGCGGCCAGGGCCGCCCCGTCCGCTCCTCGATGTCCGTGTTGAACCGTTCGAGGTCGGCGACGAACCGCCGCAGCCGGTCCGCGGACCAGTCGCCGAGGACGTCGGCGAGCCCCTCGACGACGGCGTCCCGGTCGGCCCGCAGCCGCTTCAGCCCCTCCTCGGTGACCCGGAACTTGCGGGCGACGCTGCCGTTCGGATCGAGGGTGCGCTCCACCAGCCCCTCGCGGAGCAGCGCGTTGGTCTGCCGGGTGAAGGTCGAGGGGGCCAGTCCGAACGCCTCGACAAGGTCCGGCACGGACATCGGACCCTGCGCCTCCAGCCGGCTCAGGACGACGTAGGCACTGCGGTCGAGGGCCCCGCCGCCGCGGACCCGGCGGGGCGACGTCATCTCCATGTGCCGGGTCAGGATGAGCAGCTCACGCTCGATGCGGCCGCCTGCCTGCCGTGCGTCCACGTCGTCCTCCTCGATAGCGCGCGCCCTGCCGCCGCCCACCCTATGTCCGCCCGGCGAGGACGCATCATGCACTTGATGTGCATGATGCACTTTTGATGTACGGTGCACAGCACGAGCGTCCGCGAGCCCCGCCTCGCGCATTCCCCCACCGTCTCGTCGAGGAGCATCCGTTGAGCGACTCCGTCGTCCGTCTGCCCCTGTCCACCGACACCCCGCTCGATCCCCCCGCCGCCTGGGAGGGGCTGCGCGCGCGGTGCCCCGTCGCGCACGCCACGCTGCCCAGCGGCGACACCGCCGTCTACCTGACCCGGTACACCGACGTCAGGAACCTGCTGTCCGACGCCCGTTTCGTCCGCCCCACCGAGGCCGACGACGCCGCCCGGGTGGCGCCCGAGGGCAGCGGCGGGGCCGCCGCCACCGGCAGTACCGCGCTCTCCCTGCCCGACCGGGGCGAACCCCACCAGCGCTGGCGCCGCCGGGTCGGCCGGTACTTCACCGCCAAGCGGATGGCCGCCCTGCGCCCCGGCATGACCCGGCTCGCCGAGGATCTCGTCGACGCGATGGTCCGCGACGGCGCCCCCGCCGACCTGCGGGCCGCCCTCGGCTTCCCGCTGCCCGTCCACGTCATCTGCGACCTGCTCGGGGTGCCCGCGAAGGACCGGGACCGCTTCTCGTACTGGTCCGACACCTTCCTGAGCGTCACCCGCCACACCGCCGGCGAGATCGCCACCGCCCAGGCCGAGTTCGTCGCCTACATGTCCGGGCACGTCGAGGCCAAACGGGCCGAGCCCGCCGACGACCTGCTCAGCACACTCATCACGGAGAGCGAGGGCCCCGACGGCGGGCTCAGCGACGGCGAACTCGTGGCCACCGGCATGGGTCTGCTGGTCGCCGGGCACGAGACCACCGCCAACATGATCGGCAAGATGGTCTCCATGCTGCTCGCCGAGCGCGAGCGCTGGGAGCGGCTGCTGGCGGACCGCTCCCTGGTGCGCTCCGCCGTCGAGGAGTCCCTGCGCTTCGACGCCAACCTCGGCTTCGGGCTGCGCCGTTACGTCGGTGAGGACATCGAGATCGACGGCCGGGTCGTGCCCGCCGGTTCCACCGTCGTCTGCAGCATGCCGGCCGCCAACCGCGACGAGCGGGCCTTCACCGGAGCCGACACCATGGACCTGGCCCGCACCCCCAACCCGCACCTGACCTTCGGCGCCGGGCCGCACTCCTGCCTCGGCCAGGCCCTGGCCCGCACCGAACTCCAGGTCGTCCTCGACACCCTCCTCACCCGGCTGCCCACCCTGCGCCTCGCGGTCCCCGTCACCGGACTCCGCAAGACCGAGGGCCTCCTCGTCGGCGGTCTCCGGGAGGTTCCCGTCAGCTGGTGACACGGGGCTTGACTCTCACACCGTGTCAGGCGATCAGCTCGGAGCCATCATGTTCACCATCGGAGACTTCGCCCGGCACGGCCGTGTCTCGGTCCGGATGCTGCGTCACTACGACGCGACCGGACTGCTGCGTCCGGCCCATGTCGCGTCCGGCAGCGGCTACCGCTACTACACCGGCGCCCAACTGGCCCGCCTCAACCGCGTCATCGCGCTCAAGGAACTCGGCTTCACCCTCCAGGAGGTACGGGAGATCGTGGACGACGAGGTCGGCACCGAGGAACTCCGCGGCATGCTCCGGCTGCGGCGGGCCGAACTGCGCGGCGCGGTGGCGGCGGCCGAGGCACGGCTGCTCCAGGTCGAGGCGCGGCTCCGAGCCATCGAGAGTGAGGGACACATGTCCGCCGACGACGTCGTTCTCAAGGAGATCCCGGCCGTCCGGGTCGCACAGCTGACCGCGACCGCGGCGAGCTTCGAACCGGAGAACATCGGCCCGGTCGTCGGGCCGCTCTACGACGAGCTGTTCCGGCGCCTGGAGGAGGCCGGGATCGCCCCCACGGGTCCGGGGATCGCCCACTACGAGGACGCCCCCGAGGGCGGCGGCAGGATCACCGTGCACGCCGCCGTCCAGGTCGCCGCCCCGCTCCGGGACGGCGACCTCCCGATCGTCGACCTGCCGCCCCTCGTCCGGGCGGCGACCATCGTGCACCGCGGCCCGATGGACACCGTCCTGCCCACCGCCCAGGCCCTCGCCCGCTGGATCGACGAGGGCGGGCACAGCGCGCTGGGGTATCCGCGCGAGGTCAGCCTGGAGTGCCCCGAGGACCGGGCGGAGTGGGTGACGGAACTCCAGACGGCGGTCACCGCACCGTGACCACCCGAGGGGGGCGGCGGGGCGCCGCCACCCCCCTCGCTTTGACATCTCCCGCACGTTCGTTCATATTGCTCGGCATGTCGTCTTCTCACGCCGCCGCACGCGCAGCCATCGAGCTCGCGCTGATCGGCGTGACCCCGCTCTGCGTGGCCGACATCCTCTGTCGCTGACGTCCGCCTCCGGCGCGTACGTCGCCGTGACCGACTCGCGACGATCTCCGTCCGCCCAGCCCGCGCGCCGCGCGAGGCGCTCCGGCCGTTCCGGGTGACCCCCGGCCGAACGGCCACGGCGGCCGGTCCCCCCGCGGTCGACGACCCTCGCACCGAGGCGAACCCCCGGCAGCTTTCCCCGTGTCACCGTCGTCCCGTAATCCGGGACGGCTCACCCCGAGAGGTCGTCTTCCGATGCGTCACCCGTCCCTGTCCCGCAGATCGCGCCGGGCCGCCGCCGCGCTCACCGTCAGCCTCGTAGTGGCGGGCACCGCCGTCGCCTGCGGACCCGAGGACAACGGTGCCGAGTCCGGTGACGGGAACGCGAGACCCAGGCAGGGCGGCACCCTCACGGTCCTCAACTCCGACCCGCAGCAGGACTTCGACCCGGCCCGGCTCTACACCTCCGGCGGCGGCAACGTCCCCTCCCTGGTCTTCCGCACCCTGACCACCCGCAACCGCGAGGACGGCGCCGCCGGTTCGAAGGTCGTCCCCGACCTCGCCACCGACACCGGCACGCCGAACGAGGACGCCACGGTGTGGACGTACACCCTCAAGGAGGGGCTGAAGTACGAGGACGGCAAGGCGATCACCTCGGCGGACATCAAGTACGGCATCGAGCGGTCCTTCGCCGCCGAACTCTCCGGCGGCGCGCCGTACCTGCGGGACTGGCTGATCGGCGGCGCCGACTACGCGGGCCCGTACAAGGACAAGGGCAAGGGGCTCGACTCCATCGAGACGCCCGACGACCGCACCATCGTCTTCCACCTGAACAAGCCCGAGGGCGAGTTCCCCTACCTGGCCACGCAGACGCAGTTCGCCCCCGTGCCGAAGGCGGCCGACACCGGCACCGAGTACGAGAAGCACCCCGTCTCCTCCGGCCCGTACAAGGTCGTCGAGAACCAGAACGACGGCGAGCGGCTGGTCCTGGAGCGCAACGAGCACTGGTCGGCCAAGACCGACGAGGAGCGCAAGGCGTACCCGGACAAGATCGATGTCCGCTCCGGGCTGGACTCCTCCGTCATCAACCAGCGGCTCTCCTCCTCCCAGGGCGCCGACGCCGCGGCCGTCACCACCGACACCAACCTCGGCCCGGCCGAACTCGCCAAGGTCACCGGCGACAAGGAGCTGGCCGCCCGGGTCGGCACCGGCCACTTCGGCTACACCGACTACATCGCCTTCAACCCGAAGGTGAAGCCGTTCGACGACCCCGAGGTCCGCCAGGCCATCGCCTACGCCGTCGACCGCACCTCCGTGATCAACGCGGCCGGCGGCTCCTCCCTCGCCGAGCCGGCGACGACGTACCTGCCGAACCAGAAGTCCTTCGGCTACACGGCCTACGACCACTTCCCGGCCGGTGACTCCGGCAACCCGGCCAAGGCCAGGGAACTCCTGAAGAAGGCCGGTTACGAGAAGGGGATCACGGTCACCCTCACCCATTCCAATGCCCAGGACTTCGAGACCGGACCGGAGATCGCCACCGCCCTCCAGGACGCCCTGGGCAAGGCCGGCATCACGGTGAAGCTGAAGGGCCTGGAGGACAACGACTACTCCGACACCATCCACGACGTGAAGACCGAGCCCGGGTTCTTCCTCGCCCACTGGGGCGCCGACTGGCCCTCCGGAGGCCCGTTCCTCGCCCCGATCTTCGACGGCCGGCAGATCGTGAAGGACGGCGCCAACTTCAACACCGGCTTCCTCAACGACCGTGCCGTCAACGACGAGATCGACGCCATCAACAAGCTCACCGACCTCGACGCGGCGGCGAAGCGCTGGGGCGCCCTCGACAAGAAGATCGGCGAGCAGGCCCTGACGGTCCCGCTGTTCCACCCGGTCTACAAGCGGCTGTACGGCAAGGACGTCAAGAACGTCGTGATCAGCGACTGGACCGGCGTACTGGACATCTCCCAGGTCGCGGTGAAGTAGGCACATGAGTGAGGCCCACGCGGTCTCCGAGGCGGCGGGGGCGGGCACCGGCCCGGTGCTCGCCCCCGCCTCCGGGGCCCGTCAGTTCTGGTGGCGGCTGCGCGCCCGGCGCGCCGCCCTCGTCGCGGCGGGAGCCGTCGCGCTGCTCGTCCTGGTCGCGCTCGCCGCACCGCTGCTCACCGCGGTGGAGGGGCAGGACCCGACCACGTACCACCCCTCGCTCGTCGACTCGGCGAGCGGCGGCGTGCCCGTCGGCGCGTTCGGCGGCATCAGCGCCGACCACTGGCTCGGCGTCGAACCGCAGACCGGCCGCGACCTGTTCGCCCGGCTCGTGTACGGCGCCCGGATCTCCCTCGGCGTCGCCCTGGCCGCGACCGTCGTCCAGGTGGTCCTCGGTGTCCTGGTCGGCGTCGGCGCCGCGCTCGGCGGAGGCTGGATCGACCAGCTCCTCAGCCGCCTCACCGACATCATCATCGCCCTGCCCCTGATGATCATGGCGCTGGCGCTGTTGGCGATCGTCCCCGACGGCTTCCCGCGGCCCGTGCTGGTCGCCGCCATCATCGGCCTGGTCGCCTGGGGGTCGCTCGCCAAGATCGTACGGGCGCACACCCTGACCCTGAAGCAACTGGACCACGTCGCCGCGGCCCGGCTCAGCGGCTGGGGCCCCTGGCAGGTGGCCCGCCGCGAACTGCTGCCCGCGCTCGGCGCGCCCGTCCTCACCTACGCCGCCCTGCTCGTCCCGGTGAACATCACCATCGAGGCGGCGCTCAGCTTCCTCGGCGTCGGCGTGAGACCGCCGACCCCGTCCTGGGGGCAGATGCTGACGCAGGCCGACATCTGGTACCAGGCCGCGCCGCAGTACCTGCTGCTGCCCGCCGGCGCGCTCTTCGCGACCGTACTGGCGCTGACCGTGCTCGGCGACGGCGTGCGCACCGCGCTCGACCCGCGCGCCGCGTCCCGGCTGCGCGTCGGCACCGGCCGCGAGCGGGAGGCCGACGCATGAGCGCCCTCGCCCGGCTCGACGGCCTCGCGGGCTTCGCCCTGCGGCGCGTCGTCGGCGCCGCCGTCACCCTGCTCGCCATCAGCGTGCTGATCTACCTCGTGTTCTACGTCGCCCCCGGCGACGTCGCGCAGATCACCTGCGGCCCGCGCTGCTCCCCGGCCCAGGTCCAGCAGGTCTCCGCGCAGCTCCACCTCGACGACCCGCTCTACCTGCGCTACTGGGACTTCCTCCGGGGCGTCCTCGTCGGCCGGGACTTCTCCACGGGCACCGGCACCGAGCACTGCGGCGTGCCCTGCCTCGGCGTGTCGTACCAGAGCGACCAGCAGGTCACCCAGCTGATCTGGACGAAGCTGCCGGTCAGCTTCTCCCTCGTCATCGGCGCGATGACGCTGTGGCTGCTCATCGGGGTCGGCACCGGGGTGCTGTCCGCGTGGCGGCGCGGCCGGCTCACCGAACGGGCGCTGACCACCCTCACCCTCGCCGGCACCGCCACCCCCGTCTTCGTCATCGGTCTCGTCCTGATGATCGTGGTGTGCGGACAGCTCCAGTGGCTGCCGTTCCCGCAGTACGTGCCGTTCACCGAAGACCCCGAGCAGTGGGCGTGGAACCTGCTGCTGCCCTGGCTCTCGCTCGCCCTGATCGAGGCCGCGCGGTACGCCCGGCTGACCCGGGCCGCGATGCTGGAGACCCTCGCCGAGGACCATGTGCGCACGTTCCGCGCCTACGGAGTCCCCGAGCCGTCGATCATCGGGCGGCACGCGCTGCGCGGCGCCCTCGCCCCGGTCATCGCGCTGGCCGCCACCGACTTCGGCGGCGCGATGGGCGGCGCGGTGCTGGCCGAGACGATGTTCGGGCTGCCCGGCGTCGGACGGGAACTGGTGCACGCGGTGAAGGTCGTCGACCTTCCCGTGGTCGTCGGCATGGTCCTCGTCATCGGGTTCTTCGTGGTGCTGGCCAACGCCGTCGCGGACGTGCTGTTCGCGGTGGCCGACCGACGGGTGGTGCTCTCATGAGTCTCGTTGAGGTCGACGGCCTGACCGTCGAGTTCGGCGACGTGCGCGCCGTGGACGGGCTCTCGTTCCGGCTGGCGAAGGGCGCCGCGCTCGGCCTGGTCGGCGAGTCCGGCTCGGGCAAGTCCACGGTGGCGTCCGCGCTGCTGGGCCTGCACCGGGGCACGGGCGCCGTGGTCGGCGGCTCGGTCCGGGTCGCCGGCACCGACGTGCGCGAGGCGTCCGACGCGGAGCTGCGGGCGCTGCGCGGCGGCCGGGCCGCGATGGTCTTCCAGGACCCGCTCTCCTCCCTCGACCCGTACTACGCCGTCGGCGACCAGATCGCCGAGGTGTACCGGGTGCACCGCAAGGCGTCCCGCCGGACGGCACGCGCGCGTGCCGTCGAGGTCCTTGACCGGGTCGGCATCCCCGACGCGGCGCGGCGCTCGCGCTCCCGCCCGCACGAGTTCAGCGGCGGCATGCGCCAGCGCGCGCTGATCGCCATGGCCCTGGCCTGCGAACCCGACCTCATCGTCGCCGACGAGCCCACCACGGCGCTCGACGTGACCGTCCAGGCCCAGATCCTCGACCTGCTGCACGCCCTGCGCGAGGAGACCGGCACGGGCCTGCTGCTGGTCACGCACGACGTCGGCGTGGCCGCGGAGAGCGTGGACGAGGTCCTGGTCATGCGCGGCGGCCGGGCCGTCGAACACGGCCCGGTCACCGAGGTCCTGGGCGCCCCGCGGCACGCCTACACGCGGCGTCTGCTGCGGGCGGTGCCGCGAGTGGACGCGCCGCGAGTGGACGCGCCGCGACTGGATGGGCCGCGACCGGACGCGCCCCGAGTGGAAGCGTCCCGCTCCCGAGAAGCCGGCGGGGCCGCCTCCGGACCGGCCCCCGCTGTCCTCGAAGCCGTCGGGCTCCGCCGCGTCTTCGGGCGCGGCGCGCGGGCCGCCGTCGCCGTCGACGGGGTGTCGCTGGAGGTCCGCCGCGGCGAGGCCCTCGGCATCGTGGGGGAGAGCGGCAGCGGCAAGACCACGCTGGGCCGGATGCTGGTGGGGCTGCTGGAGCCGACCGCCGGGGAGGTCCGTCACGAGGGGACCGCCGCCCGCGGCGTCGACCCCCGCGTCCAGATGGTCTTCCAGGACCCCGTCTCCTCCCTCAACCCCCGCCGCAGCGTGGGCGAGTCCGTCGCCGACCCGCTGCGCGCCCGCGGCGCACGCGATGCGGAGGTGCGCGAGCGCGTCGCGGAACTCCTCGAACGGGTCGGACTCGACCCGGCGAACCGCACCCGGTACCCGCACGAGTTCAGCGGCGGCCAGCGCCAGCGCGTCGGCATCGCGCGGGCCCTGGCCGCCGACCCCCGGGTCCTGGTCTGCGACGAACCGGTCTCCGCGCTCGACGTGACCACCCAGGCCCAGGTCGTCGCCCTGCTGGACGAGCTCCGCCGCGAACTCGGCCTCGCGCTCGTCTTCATCGCCCACGACCTGGCTGTCGTCCGCCAGGTCAGCGACCGCCTGGCGGTGATGCGGGGCGGTCGCGTCGTGGAGTACGGCCCCGCCGACGAGGTCTACGAGTCCCCCGGGGACCCGTACACCCGGCGGCTGCTCGCCGCCGTACCGGCGCTCGACCCGGCCCTCGCCGCGCGGCGCCGCACGGAGAGACGGCAGCCGGCCGGGGCGTGAGGAGCCGCTCCGCCGCCCCCGCGCAGGAGGGGAGGGGCGGCGGAGCGTACTCCCGCCGCCTCACTGGCTCTCGCCGCCGCACCGGGTTCCGCCGTCGCACCGGCTTTCGCCGCCGTACCGGGTTCCGTCGCCCCGCCGGGTTTCGCCGCCGTACCGGGTTCCGCCGACCCACCGGCTCTCGCCGCCCCACCGGGTTCCGCCGACCCACCGGCTCCCGCCGACCCACCGGCCCTCGCCGACCCACCGGCCCTCGCCGTCCCACCGGCTCCCGCCGCCCCACTGGTCCGCGCCGGACACCGCGTGTTAGACAACGCTCGCCAGATCATCCACGCCGGTCGTCCACCCCGCGGAGAACCCCATGCTCCAGCTGTCCCCCGAGGGCTTCACCCTCGACGGACGTCCCCTGCGCCTGCTCTCGGGGGCCCTGCACTACTTCCGGGTCCTGCCCGAGCAGTGGCCGCACCGGCTGCGGATGCTGCGCGCCCTGGGCCTCAACACCGTGGAGACCTACGTCCCCTGGAACCTCCACGAACCCCGCCCCGGCACCTTCGACTTCACCGGCCTCGCCGACCTGGACGGCTTCCTGCGCGCCGCCCGTGAGGCCGGGCTGTACGCGATCGTCCGCCCCGCCCCCTACATCTGCGCCGAGTGGGAGAACGGCGGCCTGCCCTGGTGGCTGTCGGCCGACCCCGAGGTGCGCGCCACGCGCTGCCGGGACGCCGCCTACCTCGCCCACGTCGACCGCTGGTACGACCGGGTCGTCCCGCTGGTGGCCGGACATCAGATCACCCGGGGCGGCAACGTGCTCCTCGTCCAGGTCGAGAACGAGTACGGCTCCTACGGCACCGACACCGGCTACCTCGATCACCTGGCCCGCGGCCTGCGCGCCCGCGGCATCGACGTACCGCTGTTCACCTCCGACGGCGCGGAGGACTTCTTCCTCACCGGCGGCACGCTCCCGGGCACCCTCGCGACGGTCAACTTCGGCAGCCGCGCGGCCGGGTCCCTCGCGCGGCTGCGCCGGACCCGCCCCGACGACCCGCTGATGTGCGCCGAGTTCTGGTGCGGCTGGTTCGACCACTGGGGCGAACGGCACGTCGTACGCGACCCGGCGGACGCGGCGAAGACCCTCGCGGAGATCCTGGAGACGGGAGCCTCCGTCAACCTCTACATGGCGCACGGCGGGACCAACTTCGCCACCTGGGCCGGTGCCAACGCAGCCGACCCCGCCACCGGCGAGGGCTACCTGCCGACGGTGACCTCCTACGACTACGACGCGCCGATCGACGAACGCGGCGCCGCCACCGCGAAGTTCCACGCCCTGCGCGAGGTCCTCGCGGCGTACGCGGACGGACCGCTGCCCGAACCGCCGCCCCCGGCCCCGCTGCTGCCGCCCGCGAGCATCCCCCTCACCGAGTCGCTGCGCCTCTTCGACGTCCTCGGCCACCTGGCGGGCGACGAGGTACGGGCACCCGAACCCCCGTCCTTCGAGGAACTCGGCATCGCGCACGGCCTGGTGCTCTACGGCACCCGCATACCGGGCCCGCGCGGCCCCTACGCCCTGACCGCGCACCGCCTCGCCGACCGCGCCCACGTCTTCCTGGACGGCGCGCCCCTCGGCGTCCTGGAGCGCGGCGCGTCCGCATCCCTGCCCGACGTCGCGGTCCCCGGCCCGCACGCGCGGCTGGAACTGCTGGTGGAGTCGATGGGCCGGATCAACTACGGCTCCGGGGACCCCGACCGCAAGGGCGTCGGCCGCGTCCTGCACACCCAGCAGCGGCTCCACGACTGGACCGCGCGGCCCGTCCCGCTCGGCCACGGCACACCGGACGGCCTGCCCTGGGGGACCCCCGGCACCGCCACCACCGGCCCCGTCCTCCACCGCGGCTTCCTCGATGTGCGGGAGCCGGCCGACACCTTCGTCGGCCTCACCGGCCTGAGCAAGGGCTACCTCTGGGTCAACGGGTTCTGCGTGGGACGCTACTGGCCGGACCGGGGCCCGCAGCGCACGCTCTACGTGCCGTGGCCGCTGCTGCGCCCCGGCGCCAACGAGATCGTCGTCCTGGAACTGGACCACGCCGACGCACCCCACGCCGTCCTGCGGGACACCCCCGATCTCGGCCGTCTCCCCCTCTGACCGGACGGCGTGAAACCGTCTCGAACGCACAAGCGGCTCTCTGTAACGTGTGCCCCTCCTGTGTCCTGACCTCGCGTCAGGCACTTCCGCTCCACGAGTGACACACCAGGAAGAACAGGGGGCCCCGTCCATGGGGAGAGGCAACCACCGGCACCCGGGTCTGACGACCCGCGCCCTGCTGGCCGCCGCGCTGCTCACCGGAGTCGTCCCGGTCACGGCCGCCGCGGCCGACGGACCGGCACCGCGCGCCGCGGCGACCGCGGCCGACGACCCGGTGCCCGAGCACGAGTCCATGCCCGACGACGGCACGGCGGACGAACCCGAGGGGGAGCAGGACGACTCGGCCGTCGCGCCGGGCCTGTCCCGCCAGGCGGCCCCGCCGCTCGCCGCCCCGGTCCCCGGCCGCACGCAGGACTTCCGCCTCGCGGCCGGCTCCGGCCTCGGCGGCCTGGTCGACCAGCTCGACGCCGCCCTGCCCAAGCAGGGCGTCACCGGCCTGATGGAACAGGCCAACCGCACCGCGGGCTGGGACTCCGCCTGTCCGGACACCAGCATCTACGGCGCCGACCTCCTGGTCAGCCGGCGTGTCTGCTGGATGACGGACGACGCCGGCTCCACCGAGTGGGTGCCGCAGGCCATCACCGGTGTCTCCGACGCCCAGGAGGACGAGGACTGGGGCGACTCCCCGTCCGACCCGGTCCTCGTCGGCTCCTACGACAACGCCAACCCCGGCCGCAGCGACTACGCCGCCGGACGCGACAACTGCCTCTCCTCCTCCGTCTCCGACGCCTGCAACGAGAAGGGCGTCCGGATCACCTTCATCAACCAGGCCACCCACAAGTACCGTCATGTGCTGCTGGTCTGGCCGTACATCAACAACTACGACCACATATCCTTCGACGCCCTGCACGCGGCCGAGGGCACCTGCAACCAGGTGGTCACCACCGACTGCGCGGCGCAGAACGGCATCCACGCCGGCGGCATGGTCTGGTACGGCAACTACCTCTACGTCGCCGACACCGCCAACGGCTTCCGCGTCTTCGACATGCGCAGGATCATGGACCTCAACCCCGACGAGGACGCCACCGTCCACGACCCCACCCCCGACGGCCTGGTCAGCAACGTCGAGAACAAGCGCCTGATCGGCCGTCAGAGCAACGTCTGGTACAGCTACGGCTACCGGTACGTGATGCCGCAGGTCGCCACCCTGAAGTTCACCACCGCGCTGCCCACCGAGAGCCGCGACGGCAACAAGTGCTTCGCCACCGCCCGGCCCAAGGCGTCCTACGTCTCCCTGGACCGTACGGACACCGACCACCTCCTCGTCGGCGAGTACTGCAACACCAACTCGGGCGGCGACAGCAACGGCCGGGTGGCCACCTACCCGATGGCCGACGTGGCCGCCGCCGTCGAGAGCGCCGCGGGCACGACGGTCGACGCCGACCTCGCCTTCGGACTGCCCACCGAGGGCCAGGACGAGTTCGGCGGGGAGGACACCTGGCACAAGATCCAGGGCGCTCTGCGCTACGAGGGCAAGTGGTACTTCCACCGCAGCAACGGCTACGACAACGGCAGACTGCTCCAGGCCGCCCCGCAGAGCGTGGACGGCTCCACCCGCCTCGTCGGCAACCCCACCCTGCTGGAGAGCTCCTACGGACCCGAGGACCTCTACCTGGCCCACGGACGCGGCGACGGCAAGGCGCCCGAGCTGTGGTCGCTGAGCGAACACGCGCCGAGCGACGACTGCGGCGCGTGCGCGCGAGAGGTCTACTCCTACGACATGGGGGAGGTCACCGCCGACTTCGCCGGCTGAGGACGCCCCCCGGCCGTCACCCCCTTCCGGGCCGGCGCGGCCCCGTAGGCGCGAACCCCGTCTCCGCGATCAGGAAGGCCAGGTCGAGGGACTGGCTGCGGTTGAGGCGGGGGTCGCAGGCGGTCTCGTAGCGCTGGTGGAGGTCGTCGACGAAGATCTCGTCGCCGCCGCCGACGCACTCGGTGACGTCGTCGCCGGTCAGCTCCACGTGGATGCCGCCCGGGTGGGTGCCCAGCGCCTTGTGGACCTCGAAGAAGCCCTTGACCTCGTCCAGCACGTCGTCGAACCGGCGGGTCTTGTGCCCCGAGGCCGCCTCG
>NZ_JAVRHI010000102.1:0-5954 GCF_034105845.1 Streptomyces sp. CRN 30
GCAGCACCACGTCCGGCGCGGCCTCCCGCACCGCCCGCACCGCCTCCCCGCCGGGCACCGCCGCCACCACCTCGATGTCCCGCGCGGCCCCCAGGATGTGCCGGAACCCCGTACGGATCAGGGCCTCGTCGTCGACCACCATCACCCGGATCACTCGCGCCCCCCGTCGCCGGTCCGTCGTGCTCCGCCCGTCCGCGGTCCGTCGCCGTTCCCCGTCGGTCACTTGTCCGCCGTTCGATGCGTACCACGGGACGGGGCCCGTGTCTGGGGTCCCGGGCGGTTTCCCGCTGCTCGGCGGGTGGGTGGCAGGCCGTTCGGCCGGGTCGCCACAGCCGTTCGGCCGGGGCGATTCCGGCCGTTCGGCGGACGGGCCGGACGGGGCCGGCCGCTCCGCGCCTGCGCCGCCCGGCCACGGAGGCGTGTCACTGTGGGCGCATGCGACGGCGACAGGGAGGCCGGCCACCCCGATGACCTCGAGCACCGGCACGCCCGCCTTCACCCTGGAGCAGGTCGCGGTACGGCGGGGCGGGAGAGCGCTGCTGTCCGCGGTCACCTGCCGGATCCCCGAGGCTGCGTGCACCGCGGTGGTGGGACCGAGCGGTGCGGGCAAGTCCACCCTGCTGCGCGTGCTGAACCGGCTGGAGGAACCCACCCGCGGCACCGTGGCCTACCGGGGCCGCCCGCTGACCGGCTGGGACGGACCGGCCCTGCGCCGCCAGGTCATCCTGGTCGGCCAGCGGCCCGTGCTGCTCACCGGCACCGTCCGGGACGAACTGCGGGTCGGCCGGCGGGAGCTGGACGGGGCACGGCTCACGGCGCTCCTGGAGCGGGTCCGGTTGCCCGCCGGCTACCTCGACCGCGCCACGGCGACCCTGTCCGGCGGCGAGGCGCAGCGGGTGTGCCTCGCCCGCGCCCTCGCCGTCGGACCGCGCGTCCTGCTGCTCGACGAGCCCACCTCGGCCCTGGACGCGACGGTGACGGCGGCCGTCGAACGCCTCGTCCGTGACCTGGCCGCCGACGGCCTGACCCTGGTCCTGGTCAGCCACGACACCGAGCAGGCCCGCCGCCTGTCCGATCTGGTGCTGGTTCTGCGGGACGGGCGGCTCGTCGAGCGGGGCCCGGCCCGGCGCGTGGACTACCTGGAGGAGGACGGGTGAGCGCCGCCGTCCCCGGCTGGCCGGGCGTGGCGGCGTCGGCGGCGCTGGTCGTCCTCACCCTCGCGGTCGCCCGGCGCGGCCGGCTCGGCCTGGGCCGTGACATCGCGGTCGCGGCCGTACGGGCCGCGTTCCAGCTCGCCGCCGTCGGCGCCGTCCTGCTGCTGGTCTTCCGCCACACGGGGCTCGCCGGGGCGCTCGGCTGGGTCGCCCTCATGGTCCTGGTGGCCGGCCGGGTGGCGGCCCGCCGCTCCGGCGGCCTGCCCGGGACGTACCGCACGGCGACCGCGGCGGTCGCCGTCGGCACCACCGCCTCGATGGGCACCCTGCTGGCCCTCGGGATCATCGCCACCGAGGCGCGCGTCGTCATCCCCGTCGGCGGCATGGTCGTGTCCGGCGCCATACAGGCCACGGACCTGGCTCTGACCCGGATCCACGACGAGGTCCGCACGGCCCGGCCGGCCGTCGAGGCCCGGCTCAGCCTCGGGCTCGCGGCCGGCGAGGCCTTCGCACCGCACCAGCGCGTCTCCGTGCGGACCGCGCTGCTCCCCGTGCTCGACTCGGCCAGGACCCTCGGCGTGATCGCCCTGCCGGGCGCCATGACCGGTCTCATCCTGGCCGGCGTCGACCCGCTCACCGCCATCCGCTACCAGATCGTGGTGACGTACATGCTGCTCGCCGCGGCCTGTCTCGCCGCCGTCGTCGCGGCACGGCTGACCGAGCGCGCCCTCTTCGACGACGCGCACCGGCTGCGACCGCTGCCCGAGGAGCGGGCTCCGTCGTGACGGGCCGGCGCGGCCGCTAGATCCGGCGTACGGGGGAGCCGGTGCCGTCGGCGGTGGTGGTGCCGCCCCGCGCGACCGTCTCGCCGCGGATGACGTCGGGCGTCTTCCGTTCCGCCCCGTCCCGGCGGACCGTGTCCTCGTCCTTCGCCGCCCGGGCCTCGGCCTTGAGGATGCGGGCCGACCTGCCCGCCGAACGGGTCAGGCCGGGCAGGCGCTTGATCGCGAGGACGACGATGACGACGACGAGGAGGATGGCGAGTTCGCTCAGTCCGAACACAGTAGATCCCGTTCTGTTCCCTGGCCCGGGCCGGACCCGGGGCCGAGCGTATCCGGTGCGGGTGAACGGCGGGAGACGGCGTGGTCGCCGCCCCGGTCCTACAGGTGGGGGGCGATGGCCGGGAGCAGGTCCTGGAAGGTACGGCCGGAGGCGGGTTCGCCGATGGCCTTCATCTGCCAGGCGCCGCCCGTGCGCTGCACCTTCGCCATGATCTGGGCGGTGTGGGCGCCGCCGCCGGTGAGCGTGTAGCGGGCGAGCTCCTCTCCCGTGGTCTCGTCGACCAGCCGGCAGAACGCGTTCTGCACCTCGGTGAAGGTCTGGCCGGTGAAGGAGTTCACGGTGAAGACGATCTGGTCGATGTGGGCGGGGACGCGCGCCAGGTCCACCAGGATGGTCTCGTCGTCGTCCCCGGCGCCCGCTCCGCCGGTGAGGTTGTCGCCGGTGTGCCGGACCGAGCCGTCGTCGCTGTTCAGGTGCTGGAAGAAGACGACGTCGGTCGGCTGCCCGGCTGCGAAGAGGACGGCCGAGGCGTCCAGGTCGATGGCGCCGCCACCGCCGGTGAGCTTGGCCAGGAAGCCCTTCTTGGCGGCGGCCTGCCAGCCGAGGCCCATCCGGACGGAGGTCAGCGCGCTGCCGTCGGACTTGCTCAGGCTGATCTGCTGGCCCTTGTTCAGGTTGATCGACATGCGGGTCTCCTCGGGTGTGGTGTCGACGGGTGTCGTTGTCGGATGGCTACCGCGGCGGGGACGAGGAGAGGAACGGGTCCTCCTCGATGTGCCGCCGCAGGTGGGGCAGCAGCCCGTGGTCCAGCAGGGCCTGGTGCCAGGCCAGGCGGGCCTGCTCCACGTGCTCGGCGGACGGCGGGCCCCCGTGTCGCCGTACGGCCGTGCCGACCAGCGCGACGAGGCCGGCGAGGGCGCTCACGGCCGCCACGAGGGCGAGTACCCAGCCCGCGGTGACCAGTGACCCGGGCAGTGCGTCCGGGGTGTCCGTGAGCTTCAGCGCGTAGCCGAGCAGGAGCAGGACCGCGGCGGACACCGCCGCCACGAGCGGCGTGAGCACCAGCAGCGCGGGCACCAGGGTGCCCTCGGAAGCGCGGTACCGCGGGGCGTCGTGGGCGGCCGAGCGGAGGGCGAGGTAGGCGTCGTACGCGTCACCGGCGGCGGCCGTGATCCCGTCGGTGTCCGCCAGTGCCCGGGCGCGCAGGCGTCCCGCCGCCCGGCCGGTGGGATCGGCGAGCAGGGCGCCGCGGACGTCCGCGGCGCCCAGCGCCAGGTCCAGTACGGCTTCGTAGTCCGCTCGGTCCTCGGGGTGAAGACGCGACGGGCCGGCCACAAGATCTCCAGGGTGGTTGCTGAGGCGGTCGCCGGGCCCGCCGTGTCGACGGCGGGCCCGGCGGCTCGGTCGTCCCGGGGGACGCCGGTGTCAGACGTTGACGCCGAAGTCGGCGGCGATCCCGGCCAGGCCGGAGGCGTAACCCTGGCCGACGGCGCGGAACTTCCACTCGGCGCCGTGCCGGTACAGCTCGCCGAAGACCATGGCGGTCTCGGTGGAGGCGTCCTCGGTCAGGTCGTAGCGGGCGATC
The DNA here is from genome assembly GCF_034105845.1 of Streptomyces sp. CRN 30. Classification (NCBI taxonomy): domain Bacteria; kingdom Bacillati; phylum Actinomycetota; class Actinomycetes; order Kitasatosporales; family Streptomycetaceae; genus Streptomyces; species Streptomyces sp. CRN 30. The sequence goes on from NZ_JAVRHI010000102.1 coordinate 3,802, forward strand.
TCGGTGCCGCCGTTCTGGTTGACGACGCGGATGAAAGCGTTGCGCACCTGGCCGAAGGACTGGTTGCGGTTGTCGGCGTCGTGGATGGAGACCGGGAAGACGATCCGGTCGACGTCCGCGGGTACGGCGGCAAGGTTCACCTTGATCGACTCGTCGTCGCCGTCGCCCTCACCGGTCAGGTTGTCGCCGGTGTGCTCGACCGAGCGGTCCGGGCTGGTGAGGTTGTTGTAGAAGACGAAGTGCTGGTCGGAGGGCACCTTGCCGGTGGCGTCGAGCAGCAGCGCGGAGGCGTCCAGGTCGAAGTCGGCGCCCGTCGTGGAGCGGACGTCCCAGCCCAGTCCGACGACGACCGCGGTCAGACCCGGGGCCTCCTTGCTGAGCGAGACGTTGCCGCCCTTGGACAGGGAAACACCCACTGCGTACTCCTTACTTCGCGTGTGCGGCCGGGGCCCTGGTCGCGGACCCGCGGCGGGATCTACAAAGAATCTACATGAATGTAGAAGATCGAGAAGGGGGCGTGGCCGTGCGCCCGGTCAGTCGCGGCTGTTGCCGAACAGCAGGCGGTACCCGATCAGCAGGACGAGCGCTCCGACGATCGCGGAACCCCAGGTGGCCGCGTCGAAGAACTCCCGCTGCACCGGCCGGTCCAGGAACGTCGCCGACAGCCAGCCGCCCAGGAAGGCCCCCGCGATGCCGATGACCGTCGTGCCGAGGCAACCGCCCGGATCGCGCCCGGGGAGGATGGCCTTGGCGATCGCTCCCGCGAGAAGTCCCAGCACCACCCATGCGATGACACCCATCTGTCCTGCCTCTCCATTCGTCCGTCCGCTGGGCCCGCGCCGTCGGGCGGGCGTCTCCGGGCAGCTTAGCTTCTACAATCGTGTAGAGGTTATGGTGAGGAACGTGCCGCCCGACAGGCCGGGGGCGCTTCGCCGCGGCGGGCGTCTATACGATGTCCGCTCGGGAAACGGACGGCGGCGGAAGGGAGACAGGGCATGACGGACCACCGGCAGGGTCCCCGGCGGCGGGGACACGGCGAGCTGGAGGCGCTGGTCCTGTCGGCCCTGCACGGGGCCGAGGGCCCCGCGACGGCCGGCTGGGTGCAGGAGCGCCTGGGCGGGGAGCTCGCCTACACGACGGTCATCACGATCCTGACCCGGCTGCTGGCCAAGGGCGCGGTCACCCGCGAACGGGCGGGCCGGTCGTTCGCCTGGACGCCCGCGTCGGACCAGGCGGGCCTGGCCGCGCACAAGATGCGCAAGGTGCTGGACGGCGAGCACGACCGGGAGGCGGTGCTGGCCAGCTTCGTCACCGGCCTCGGCCCCGACGACGAACGGCTGCTGCGCGAACTGCTGGGTCAGTCCCGCGGCGAAAGGGCAGACTGAAGCCTCATGGGGTGGTTCGTCTTTCTGCCGCTGGTCCTGCCGCTGACCGCCTGGCCGATCGCGCGGCTGGCCGAGCAGCACCTCGATCCGCGGGCCGCGACGAGACTGCTGACCGGCGTGGCCGCGGTCATGGCGCTCTGCAGCACGGTGTGCCTGGCGCTGGTCATGGTGGTCGGCACCGCGCAGCTGCCCGGCAACCCGCTGCCCGACGGCTGGTCGGATCCGGAGGTGCGGGCCGCGGTCCCCTACGACGAGGTGGCCGGCAAGGCGGCCATCCCCGCGCTGTTCCTGGTCCTCGTGGCCTGCGGCCGCACCCTGTGGCGGCACGCCGGGGTGCGCCGCCGGGCGCACCGGGCGCTGGCCGGACTGCCGGACACCCAGGTGGCGGTCCTCCCGGACGAGGTGCCGTACGCGTACGCGCTGCCCGGGGGGAGGCGGGACCGGGTGGTGGTCACCACGGCGCTGCTGGACTGTCTGGAGCCGGCCGAGCGGCGGGCGCTGTTCGCCCACGAGCGGGCGCACCTCACCGGCCGCCACCACCGCTACCTCCTGGCCGTCCAGCTGGCGGCCCGCGCCAACCCGTTCCTGCGTCCGCTGCGCACCGTCGTCGCGTACACCGCCGAGCGGTGGGCCGACGAGGAGGCGGCCCGGACCGTCGGCAGCCGCCGGACGGTGGCGTGCGCGATCGGCAAGGCCGCGCTGGTCTCCCGGGGCACCCCGGTGGCCACCCTGGCGGGCTTCGCCGCGCCGGGCCCGGTGCCGCGCCGG
>NZ_JAVRHI010000103.1:0-28001 GCF_034105845.1 Streptomyces sp. CRN 30
GGCCGGGCCCGGCGGCGGCTCCGCGCGGTCGGCCGCCGCCGCGCTGCGCTCCTGGGCGGTCGCCAACGGCTCCGACGAGGAGGCCGCGGACGAGGAGACGCTCGCGCGCGAGAAGCGGCGCAAGGCCCTCGCCAAGGCGGAGCGCCGGCGGGCCGCCCTCAGCGGCTTCGACGTCCGCAAGTCCCTGGAGCCCGCCTACACCCAGCTCGCCCTCAACGGCGCCGACGGGCCGCTCGCCGACGAACGGGTCCGCCGCGCCGTCGCCCGCGCCGTCGACCGCGAGGAACTGGCCGAGGCGGTCCTGGGGCCGCTCGGCCTCCCGGCGGAACCGCTCGGCAGCCACCTCGCGGTGGCCGGACAGGACGCCTACGCCGACGGCAGCGGCGCGCTCGGCGGGCCGGACGTCGAGGAGGCCCGCGCCCTGCTCGCGGACGCCGGGTGGGTGCCCGGCGGGCCGGTCGGGAAGAAGAAGGGCGAGAAGGCGGCCGGCGCCGAGGAGGGGTCGTCGAAGAGCCCCGGCACGTCCGGGAGCGACTCCCCGGGCGGCGACGACGGCACGTACATCGTGGGGGAGGACGAGAAGAACGACGGCGACGCGGGCCGCGACGGCAAGAACGAGAACAGCGACGGCGACGGCGACGGTGCTCGCGGCAGTGACGAGAAGCGCGAGGGCGAGCGGCAGGGCGGGGAGCAGAACAAGGCGCAGGGCGGCGCCCCCGGCGCCTACGCCCCCAAGGGCACCCCGGCCCCGGCCGGCGCGGCGGCGGCGCCCCTGGCCAAGAACGGCAAGCCGCTGACACTCCGCTTCGTGCTTCCCTCGGGCCCCGGCTCCGCGACGCTGCGCACGGTCGCCGACCGTGTCACCGCCATGCTGAAGCGGATCGGTATCCGCACCGACATCACCAAGGTCGCCGACGAGAGCTACTTCCGCGACCACATCGCCAACGGCAGCTACGACCTCGCGCTCTACTCCTGGCCCGCCTCGGCCTTCCCCGCCACCGACGCCCGGCCCATCTACGCCAAGCCGGTCCCGGCCGCCGACGGCTCGCTCAACGTCGAGCAGAACTACACCAGGGTCGGCACCGACCAGGTCGATCAGTTGTTCGACCAGGCCATCGGCACGCTGGACGAGAAGGAGGCCCGTACCTTGATCCGCAAGGCCGACTCCCGGATCTGGGCGAGCGCCGGCTCCCTCCCGCTGTACCAGCGCCCGCAGCTCACGGCCGCCCGGGAGAACCTCGCCAACGCGGGCGCCTTCGGCTTCGCGACGCCGGTCTACGAGGACATGGGCTACCTGAAGAAGGGCGCGGCAGGCGGCGGACGGCCCGCGAGCCCCGCGTCGTGAGGCGTTCTTCATGCACATGCCGCCAGGGGTGAGGGAGGCCACTTCCGGCCGCCCCGTACCATGGGAGGGAAAAGGCCGAGGCGTCACCGAGCCCGGCGAAGGCCAGCGCGCAGACCTGGCCGTCCTCACCACCTTCGGGAGAACGCCGCACCATGGCTGTGTCCGTAACGCGTCACGACATCCGCAACGTCGCCATCGTCGCCCACGTCGACCACGGCAAGACCACGATCGTCGACGGAATGCTCAAGCAGGCCGGTGCCTTCGCCGCCCACCAGCTCGAAGGCGTCGACGACCGCATGATGGACTCGAACGACCTGGAGCGTGAGAAGGGCATCACGATCCTGGCGAAGAACACGGCGGTCAAGTACCACCCGAAGGATGGCGGCGACGTCATCACGATCAACATCATCGACACCCCCGGCCACGCCGACTTCGGTGGCGAGGTCGAGCGCGGCCTGTCGATGGTGGACGGTGTGGTGCTGCTGGTCGACGCCTCCGAGGGTCCGCTGCCGCAGACCCGCTTCGTGCTCCGCAAGGCGCTCAGCCAGCGGCTGCCGATCATCCTGTGCATCAACAAGACGGACCGGCCCGACGCCCGCATCGACGAGGTCGTCAACGAGACCTACGACCTCTTCCTCGACCTGGACGCGGACGAGGAGCAGATCGAGTTCCCGATCGTCTACGCCTGCGGCCGTGACGGCATCGCCTCGCTGACCAAGCCGGAGGACGGCACCGTCCCGACCGACTCCGACAGCCTGGAGCCGTTCTTCTCCACGATCCTCCAGCACATCCCGGCGCCCACCTACGAGGAGGACGCCCCGCTCCAGGCCCACGTCACCAACCTGGACGCCGACAACTTCCTCGGCCGCATCGCGCTGCTCCGCGTCCACCAGGGCGAGCTGAAGAAGGGCCAGACGGTCGCCTGGCTCAAGCGCGACGGGTCCACGCAGAACGTGCGGATCTCCGAGCTGATGATGACCGAGGCGCTCACCCGCAAGCCCGCCGAGAAGGCCGGCCCCGGTGACATCTGCGCGGTCGCCGGTATCCCGGACATCATGATCGGCGAGACGCTGGCCGACCCGGAGAACCCGCTGCCGCTGCCGCTGATCACGGTCGACGAGCCCGCGATCTCCATGACCATCGGCACCAACACCTCCCCACTGGTCGGCCGCGGCGGTTCCGGCAAGGGCGCCGACAACAAGGCGGCGGTCAAGGACCGCAAGGTCACCGCCCGCCAGGTCAAGGACCGCCTGGACCGCGAGCTGATCGGTAACGTCAGCCTCCGCGTCCTGGACACCGAGCGCCCCGACGCCTGGGAGGTGCAGGGCCGCGGCGAGCTGGCGCTGGCCATCCTGGTCGAGCAGATGCGCCGCGAGGGCTTCGAGCTGACCATCGGCAAGCCGCAGGTCGTCACCAAGGACGTCGAGGGCAAGACCTACGAGCCGGTCGAGCGCATGACGGTCGACGTGCCCGAGGAGCACATGGGCGCGGTCACCCAGCTCATGGGCGTCCGCAAGGGCCGCATGGACAACATGTCCAACCACGGCTCCGGCTGGGTCCGCATGGAGTTCGTCGTCCCCTCCCGCGGCCTGATCGGCTTCCGCACCGAGTTCCTCACCCAGACCCGCGGCACCGGCATCGCGCACTCCATCCACGAGGGCCACGAGCCCTGGTTCGGCACGCTCACCACGCGTAACAACGGCTCGCTGGTCGCCGACCGCTCCGGCGCCGTCACCGCGTTCGCGATGACGAACCTCCAGGAGCGCGGCGTGCTCTTCACGGAGCCCGGCACCGAGGTGTACGAGGGCATGATCGTCGGCGAGAACTCGCGCTCCGACGACATGGACGTCAACATCACCAAGGAGAAGAAGCTCACCAACATGCGGTCGTCCTCGGCCGACTCGTTCGAGGCGATCGTCCCGCCGCGCAAGCTCTCGCTGGAGCAGTCCCTGGAGTTCTGCCGCGACGACGAGTGTGTCGAGGTCACCCCGGAGGCCGTTCGCATCCGCAAGGTGAACCTGGACGCCCGTGAGCGCGCCCGCGCCGCGAGCCGCGCCAAGCACGGCTGATCCACCGCTCTCCCGGAAGCCCGGGTGCCCCCGCGAGGGGCACCCGGGCTTTTCCGTGTCCGCACATCCCTCCTCCTGCGCAACTCCCTTTTCACAGGCCGGTGTTCGGCATGCGGAGATCGGCGACCGATAGCTATGTAACACGTCCGTTTCGCGGCCTTCTCGTCCCGAACAGTTTGTCCAAATTTTGGAAGATCTGGGCGCCAGCTGTGACTGAATTGAGATTTAAAGACGGTGGTCGGTTCTTCTGGTCATGGCAGATAGTTAGCCGCGTAGCGCTCGGGTCAATGGGTTCGCGCTGTGGGGACAGCGCCGACTCACGAGCACCAGGGGGCGTCTGAACTTCCGTCAGGGGTGTCGGAAGCCGGACGTGCGCCCCCTCCTGTCGGTGAACACGTGGAGTCATGAGGAGGAACCCCATGCGCGGTGTCACGAGCACCAGGTGGGTCGTACGAGCGCGGTCCCTCGCCGCCGAGTGTGCGCCGGTCCACGGCGACCGGCCCTGAGGAACCGGCAGGCCGTCGACGCGACGCCTCGCGGCTACGCGCGTCCGGCTGCGGGTTTCCCGCCCTCCGCGGGCAGCCCTGTCGCTTCCTCATGAGCCCGGCCCCGGCCGCGCGTGTCCAGCGCGGGCCGCGGGTCCGGCACACCCACACCTGTGAAATGGGCGAACTGTGACAAGTCCTATCGAGATCGAGGGCGGCGGAGCAGCGGCCGTCGTCGACGGCGCGCCGCAACCGGAAGATAAACCCGCGGCGGAGCGGCTCCAGGGCCGCTCCCCGGGCAAGCTGATGTGGCTGCGCTTCAAGCGCGACCGCACCGGCGTCGTCTGCGCCTGGGTCGTCCTGGCCTACTTCGTCATCGCCGCGCTCGCGCCGGTGATCAGCGCCCTGTACGGCAAGGACCCGTACACCCTGTACGGGCAGGACCCCGAGTACGTCGCGGAGAATCCCGTCCTCGACGACTTCGGCCTCCCGCTCGGCTACTTCGGCGGGGTCTCGGCGGAGCACTGGTTCGGCGTCGAGCCGCAGTTCGGCCGGGACGTCTTCACCATGCTGCTCTACGGCATGCGCACCTCGCTGTACATGGCGCTGGGTGTGAGCACCCTGCTCATGGTGACCGGTGTCGTGATCGGGCTCGTCGGCGGCTACTTCGGCGGCCGGACCGACTACTTCCTCGGCCGCGTCACCGACTTCTTCCTCTCCTTCCCGCAGCAACTGTTCTTCATCGCCTTCATGCCCGTGGTCACCGCGTTCTTCGTGGACCCGAGGGAGGAGACGCCCACGTACTTCCGGGCGCTGGCCATCCTCATCGTGCTGTGGCTGCTCGGCTGGATGGGCATGTCCCGGCTGGTGCGGTCCACGGTGCTGTCCCTGCGGGAGCGGGAGTTCGTCGAGGCGGCCAAGGTCGCCGGCGCCTCCCCCTGGCGGATCGTCCGCAAGGAGATCCTGCCCAACGTCGTCTCCCCGATCCTGGTGCAGTTCACGTACCAGCTTCCCAGCACGATCCTCACCATCGCGTTCCTCTCCTTCGCGGGGGTGGGCTTCGTCGAGCCGACCCCCGACTGGGGACGCATGTTCGCCACAGGAGCCAAGGTCGCCGAGCAGGACCCGGCGTTCATGTTCTTCCCCGGCGTCGCTCTGGTGATCTTCGTGCTCTGTTTCAACCTCCTCGGAGATGCCGTCCGGGACGCTCTCGACCCCAAATCAGGCCGGTAAGGGGAGCAGGCCGGTAACGGGGGTCCGTCGAGGGTCCATCGGTGGGTGGGGGGACTGCCGCCCCTTTCGTCGGCCTCGCCGGCCGCGTCAGGCAGTGCACAGCAGTGGTCAGTGGCAGTGGTCAGTGGCTTACCAACCCGACAGGCAGGTGCATCACCACATGAACACGCTCAATTCCCGATCCGCGCGGGCCGCGCTGGTCGCGCTCGCGGCGGGCTCACTGGTCCTCACGGGCTGCTCGGAGAACAAGGGCGGCGACTCCGGCAAGGACTCCAAGGAGGACCAGAAGGAGGCCGCGGTCCAGTCGAAGGCCGTCGCCTACGCGGACGCCGCCGCCTCGACCGGTCCCGCCGAGGAGGTGCCCGGCGCCAAGAGCGGCGGCACCATCCAGGTCTACCAGGAGCAGGGCCTGACCCACCTGGACCCGGGCCAGATCTACGTCTCCGACGCCGGCCAGGTCGCCAACCTGATGTTCCGCGGCCTGACCAACTTCCAGGAGGACGGCAAGGGCGGTGTCTCGGTCGTCGGCGACCTCGCCACCGACTCCGGCACGTCCTCCGACGGCGGCAAGACCTGGACCTTCACGCTGAAGGACGGCGTCAAGGACGCGAACGGCAACCCGATCACGTCCGCCGACATCCGGCACACCGTCGAGCGCCAGTACGCGAAGTTCATCTTCGACGGCCCGACCTACCTCCAGACGTGGCTGAGCGGCGCGGACTACCGCAAGGCGCTGCCCGACGGCGGATACGGCTCCAAGCACCTGCCGGACACCGTCCTGGACACGCCGGACGACAAGACGGTCGTCTTCCACTTCGACATCCCGCGCCCCGACCTGCCGCAGACACTGGCCATGCCGGGCTACTCCGTGGTGCCGGAGAAGACCGACACCAAGGAGAAGTACGACAAGGCCCCCGTCGCCACCGGCCCGTACAAGATCGCCGAGTACAAGGTCGGCAAGAGCCTCACCCTCGTCAAGAACGAGAACTGGGACGCCAAGACCGACTCCGTGCGCCACCAGTACGTCGACGGCTACGACTTCGACTTCGGTGTCACCGAGTCCACCCAGACCAAGCGGCTCATCGCCGACCAGGGCGACGCCAAGAACGCCATCCAGCTCACCGGCGCCGTGGAGTCCACCCAGATCCAGGACGCGGTCAGCGACCCGGCGGTCAACAAGCGGACCATCAAGGGCTACCAGCCGTACGTGATGGTGCTCAACTTCAACCTGGACCGGGTGAAGAACAAGGCGGTCCGCGACGCCATCACCTACGCCCTCAACTCCAAGTCGCTCATCGCGGGCGAGGGCGGCGCGTACGGCGGTGACGTCGCGCCCAACCTGTTCGCGCCGACGCTGCCGGGCTACGAGGCGAGCTACGACCCGTACGGCCGTCTCAAGACCCCGGCCGGCAACCTGGAGAAGGCCAAGGAACTCCTCGCGGACGTCCCGGACTCCGAGAAGACGATCGTCCACGCCTACCGCAACAACGAGGCGGGCCAGAAGCACAAGGTCGCCGTCGAGGACGCGCTGAAGAAGGTCGGCATCGAGGTCGTCTCCAAGGAGGTCGACTCGGCCAGCTTCTACGAGCAGATCGGCAAGCTGGACAACCCCTACGACGTCTACATCACCGGCTGGGGCCAGGACTGGCCGTCCCCGGGTACGGTCGTCACCCCGATCTACGACGGTGACCAGGTCGCCGACGGCTCCGCGAACTACTCGCACGTGGACGACCCCAAGGTCCAGGAGCTGATCAAGAAGGCGCTCACCCAGGAGCCGACCGAGGCGGCCGCGACCTGGAAGGAAGCGCACCACTACATCCTGGAGAAGATCAACCCGGCCGCTCCGCTGTGGTACACGAAGCAGTTCCAGCTCTACGGCTCGAACATCGGCGGCGCCCGCTACAGCACCGAGTCCAGCTACATCGACGTCGGCCAGCTGTTCCTGAAGTCGTGACGCACCACGGCTGACCCGCGCGGGGTGCGCACCAGGCGGAGCGCACCCCGCGCGGGGCCCGTGTCACCTCCCGACCACCTCCGCAGAGAGCAGCCCAACCGCCATGCTTCAGTTCATCATCCGGCGCACGGTCGGAGCCGCCGTCACCCTGTTCCTGATCGGTGCGGCCACCTTCTTCCTCTTCGTCGCCGCGCCGTCCGACTACGCGTCCCTGGCCTGTGGCAAGGACTGCTCGGCCGGCCGCCTGGAGGACATCCGCGAGGCCCTCGGTCTCAACCTGCCGATCGCCCAGCAGTTCTGGGACTTCATGTCCGGCATCGTCATGGGGCGCGACTTCCCCCAGGGCCACTGCCCGGCGCCCTGCCTGGGGCAGTCCTTCTACTCGGGCGACCTGGTGTGGGAGACCATCAAGGACCGCTTCCCGCTGACCCTGTCGCTGACCATCGGCGCGATGATCGTGTTCCTCGTGGTCGGGGTCGGAACGGGCATGCTCGCCGCCTTCCGGCGGGGGACCTCCGTCGACAAGGTGGCCACCGGCACCTCCATGGTGCTCAGCTCGTTCCAGATCTACTTCCTCGGCCCCATCGCCCTGACGATCTTCGTCTACGGCACCGGCTGGATGGAGGACCCCAAGTACGTCCCTATCACCGAGGACCCGCTCGGCTGGGCGATCGGCCTGTCCATCCCCATGGTCGTGATGGCCACCATCTTCACCGCCCAGTACACCCGTATGGCGCGCTCCTCGCTGATCGAGCAGCTCGCCGAGGACCACGTGCGCACCGCCCGCGCCAAGGGCATGTCCCAGCGGTACGTCTTCTTCCGCTACGCCTGGCGCGGCTCTCTCATCCCGATCGTCACCATCCTCGGCATCGACCTCTCCAGCCTGCTCGGCGGCGCGGTCGTCACCGAGCTGACCTTCTCGCTGCAGGGCATCGGACGCCTCGCCGTGGACGGCGCGGTCCACAAGGACCTGCCGCTGACCATGGGCGTCATGCTCGTCGGCGCCTTCGTCATCCTGATCCTCAACATCCTCACCGACATCGCGTACGCCTGGATCGACCCGCGCGTCCGGCTCTGACCAGGGATCTTCAGTTAGGAAGAGGGCACCACCGTGACCACAGTGACCAAGCCCGAGGGCGCGCCGGCCCCGACCGGCCCGGAGGGGTTCCTCTCGGTCCGCGACCTGAGCGTGCGGTTCGCCACGGAGGACGGTGTCGTCAAGGCGGTCGACGGGCTGTCCTTCGACGTCGAGCGCGGCAGGACCCTGGGCATCGTCGGCGAGTCCGGCTCCGGCAAGTCCGTGACCAACCTGACCATCCTGGGACTGCACAACCCCCGCACCACCACGATCGACGGCGAGATCCTGCTCGACGGCAAGGAACTCGTCACCGCCACCGAGAGGGAACTGGAGCGGCTGCGCGGCAACAAGGCCGCCATGATCTTCCAGGACCCGCTGACCGCGCTGTCGCCGTACTACGCGGTGGGCCGGCAGATCGCCGAGCCGTACGCGAAGCACACCGGCGCCTCCAAGAAGGACGCCTGGGCGCGGGCCGTGGAGATGCTCGGCAAGGTCGGCATCCCCAACCCCGAGCAGCGGGCCAAGGACTATCCGCACCAGTTCTCCGGCGGTATGCGCCAGCGCGCGATGATCGCCATGGCGCTGGTCTGCGACCCCGACCTGCTGATCGCCGACGAGCCGACCACCGCCCTCGACGTGACGGTCCAGGCGCAGATCCTCGACCTGCTCAAGGACCTCCAGCAGGAGTTCGGCTCGGCGATCGTCTTCATCACCCACGACCTCGGCGTCATCGCCGACATGGCCGACGACATCATGGTGATGTACGCGGGCAGCGCGGTGGAGCGCGGCACGGTGGACGAGGTGCTGCGCTCGCCCAGGCACCCGTACACCTGGGGTCTGCTGAACTCCATGCCGCGCCTCGACTCCGACCTCGACGCGGAGCTGGAGCCGATCGCCGGCACGCCGCCGTCGCTGCTCGACCCGCCCTCCGGCTGCCGCTTCCACCCCCGGTGCGTCTTCAAGGACCGGGTGGGCGGCGACCGCTGCGTCACCGAACGCCCGCTGCTGGGCCCGGACCGTTCCTCGGCCTGCCACCTGACCGCGGAGCAGAAGCAGACCATCTTCACCGAGGAGATCAGGCCCCGGCTGGGGTAGGGGCCGCCGGGGCTCCTGAGCGTTCAGCACCTGCCGCATGAAAGAGGAGCAATGAAAGAAGACCTCGCCCTCCCCGCCCCGCGGGAGTCCGCGGCCGGCACCTCCGGGGAGCCGCTGCTGGTGACGGAGGGACTGACCAAGCACTTCCCGGTGAAGGGCGGTTTCCCGATCCGCCGGACCGTGGGCCAGGTCCAGGCTGTGGACGGCGTCGACCTGACCGTCGGCGTCGCGGAGAGCTTCGGCCTGGTGGGGGAGTCCGGCTGCGGCAAGTCGACCACGGGCCGGCTGATCACCCGCCTTCTGGAGCCCACCGCGGGCAAGGTCCTCTACAAGGGCCAGGACATCTCGCACGCGGGCCGCAGGCAGCTGGCGCCGATCCGCTCCGAGATCCAGATGATCTTCCAGGACCCGTACTCCTCGCTGAACCCGCGGCAGACGGTCGGCACGATCATCTCGGGCCCGATGGAGATCAACGGCATCAACCCGGCCGGGGGCCGCGAGAAGCGCGTCCGCGAACTGCTGGAGATCGTCGGCCTCAACCCCGAGCACTACAACCGCTTCCCGCACGAGTTCTCCGGCGGCCAGCGTCAGCGCATCGGCGTCGCCCGCGCGCTCGCCCTCGAACCCAAGCTGATCGTGGCGGACGAGCCGGTCTCCGCGCTGGACGTGTCGATCCAGGCCCAGGTCGTCAACCTGCTCCAGAAAGTCCAGCGCGAGCTGGGCATCGCCTTCGTCTTCATCGCCCACGACCTGGCCGTCGTCCGGCACTTCTCCCAGCGCGTCGCCGTCATGTACCTCGGCAAGGTGATCGAGGTCGGTGACCGGGACTCCATCTACACCCGGCCCCGGCACCCCTACACCCACGCGCTGCTCTCCGCCGTCCCCGAGGTGACGCTGACCGACGGCGAGGGCGAGGGGCGCGAGCGCATCCGCCTCGCCGGCGACGTGCCGTCCCCGATCTCGCCGCCCTCCGGCTGCCGCTTCCGCACCCGCTGCTGGAAGGCGCAGGACAAGTGCGCCACCGAGATCCCTCCGCTGGTCCGCCTGGAAGGCAACCACGACGGCCACCTGACCGCCTGCCACTTCCCGGAGGAGCCGACGATCACGGCCCGCGAGGAGGACATCGTCCTTGATCCGGCGCTGGCGGCGCTGGAGGAGGATCAGGACTGACGCCGGGAACGGCGAAGAGGGCCCGCGCCGGGGAGGCGCGGGCCCTCGTTCCCCTGGAGCGGACGTTCGACAGGCTCGGGTCAATGGGCCGTGAAAGTCCGTCCGCGAGGGGCGGCTGACCAAAGGGGTGTTGTCAGGCCGCTGCCTCGGGGGTCTGGGCCCGTTCATCGCCATGCTCTCGGGCCATGGCGAGGAGTACGGTGTCCGGTGCTCACGTGAGTGATCACGCCAGTAGCGACGCACTCTACGAGCCTGACGGCGCGTTCTGCAAGATCCTCTCGCCGATGAGGTGAACTCCACGTCACCGCAGGGCATGTTCCGTCTCCCTGGTCAACGTATTTCCAAATCTGGTGTCCGCATTGCGGACACCTGCTCCGATAGATGTGTAACAAGTCCGTTTCGCAGGCATCTATCTGCAAAGGGTTTGTCCGGATTTTGGGAGAAGTACGCGCAAGGTGTGATCGAACCGAGACCTTTGGGGGTGGCTCGGTTGCGGGGGTATGGCAGATAGTTATGCGCGTAGAGCTCGGCTGAACGGGTCACGCGCTGACGGCGCAGGCTCGCGAGCGCGGGGGCACCTGACGAGATCCTGCACCGGCGTGAGGGCGGGAACGTGTCGTGTGCTCCTCTTTGCGGTGAACATGTGGAATTCACGAGGAGGAACCCATGAGAGGTGTCACGAGCGACGCCGCCGTGGAAACGGTGACGACCTGGCGGCGCACACTTCCTTGAGGGTGTCCGACCGTTGTTTCCTCCCGCGCTTCGAATGACGTACGCCGTGCGCAGGCCGCCGGATCCCCAGTTCCCTTCCGACGGCCTCCAACACCTGTGAAATGGACGAACCATGACGAGTCCAATCGAGACCGAGGCTGCTGAGACCTCGCCCCTCTTGGACAAAGAGAGTGCGCCGCAGGACGACGCCAAAGGGCCCACGACACCCGAGGGGCACAGTCCCAGCCAGCTCATGTGGGGCCGCTTCAAGCGCGACCGGACCGGCGTCGTCTCCGCGTTCGTCGTCCTGTTCTTCTTCGTGGTCGCGGCGGCCGCGCCGCTGATCGCCAAGGTGTCCGGTACCAACCCGTACACGCTCTACGGTCAGGACAACCCGGACCTGCTGGACATGTTCACCATGCCGGCGAAGCCGTACGGCGGCATCGACGGCACCTTCTGGTTCGGTATCGAGCCGGGGCTGGGCCGGGACGTGTTCACCCAGCTGATGTACGGCATCCGCACCTCGCTGGCCACGGCGGTCGCCGCCACCATCCTGATGACCGTCCTGGGTCTGCTGATCGGCCTCGCCAGCGGCTTCTTCGGCGGGAGGATCGACTACTGGCTCGGCCGGATCACCGACTTCTTCATGGCCCTGCCCAGCCAGCTCTTCTTCGTCGCCGCGATGCCCGTCATCACCACGGTGTTCGTGGCGCCCGACGAGGAGACGCCCACCTACGTGCGCGCCTGCGCGATCATCATCGTGCTTTCCTTCCTCGGCTGGATGAGCATGGCGCGGATCGTCAGGGCCGCCACCCTGTCCCTGCGGGACCGGGAGTTCATCGAGGCGGCGCGGATCTCCGGAGCGTCACCGTGGCGCATCATCCGCAAGGAACTGCTGCCGAACGTCGTCACGCCCACGCTGGTACAGGCGACGCTCACGCTGCCGAGCACGATCCTGAGCATCGCCTTCCTCTCCTTCGTGGGTGTCGGCTACGTCGAACCCACCCCGGACTGGGGGCGCATGTTCTCCATCGGCGCCAGCATCGTCGAGCAGGACCCCTATTACATGCTCTTCCCCGGTGTGGCCATGGTGATCTTCGTTGTGGCCTTCAACCTCCTCGGCGACTCCGTGCGGGACGCCTTCGACCCCAAGGCGGGTCGCTGAGGACGGGGGGAGTCCCCCCACACCCTCGCTCGGCCGGCGTGATGCCGATTCAGGCGGCCTCGGTCGCGTACCAGCAGTGCTCACTACTTACAGGCAGGTGGATCCGTCCCCATGAGACTCTTCCGTAACCGCACCGCCACGGCCGCGATCGTCGCGGTCGCCACCGGCGCCCTCACCCTCACCGCCTGCGGCGGGGGCGGCAGCGACAACTCGGCGAAGGACAACAGCAAGCAGAAGGACGACGCCAAGTCGCAGTCGAAGCCGGTGCAGATCGGTGACGTCAAGGCGTCCACCGGTCCGGCTCCCGACGTCGCGGGCGCCACGGCGGGCGGCACCGCGATCGTCTACCAGGAGGCGGACTTCTCGCACCTGGACCCGGGGCAGATCTACGTTTCCGACGGCAAGCTGCTCAGCCGTCTCATATACCGCGGCCTCACGCAGTACTCCGAGGACGACAAGGGCAACCTGACCGTCGTGGGTGACCTCGCGACCGACGCGGGCAAGGTCTCCGACGGTGGCAAGACCTGGACGTACACGCTCAAGGACGACCTGAAGGACGAGAACGGCAAGGCGATCGACTCGGCGGACATCCGCCACACGATCGAGCGCATGTACTCGTCGTACATCACCGACGGTCCGACCTACCTGCAGCAGTGGCTGTCCGGGGCCGGTACCACCTACCGCAAGGCCTACTCGGGTCCGGACAAGGGCAAGCACCTGCCCGACGACGTTCTGGAGACGCCGGACGACAAGACGGTCGTCTTCCACTTCAAGGACGCGCAGCCCGACCTCCCGCAGATGCTGACCATGCCCGGTTACAGCGTCGTGCCCGAGGAGTCGGACACCAAGGAGAAGTACGACAGCGACCCCGTCGCCACCGGTCCGTACAAGATCGCCGAGTTCAAGCCCGGCAAGTCCATGAAGCTGGTCAAGAACGACCAGTGGGACGCGAAGAGCGACTCGGTGCGTCACCAGTACGTGGACGGCTTCGACATCGAGATGAACCACGATGACGAGGACCAGACCAAGACCCTCCTCGCCGACCAGGGCGAGGCCAAGAACGCCATGATGTTCACGGGCCAGGTCGCCACCACGCAGCTCCAGGCGGTCGTGGGTGACAAGGACGCCATGGACAACCGCACGATCCAGGGCTACGCGCCCTACGTGTGGCAGCTCAACTTCAACCTCGACCGGGTCAAGGACAAGAAGCTCCGCGACGCGATCTCCCTGGCGCTGCCGGCCACCTCGGTCTTCAAGGCCGACGGCGGTGCCTACGGCGGTGAGGCCGCCAACTCGCTGATGTCGCCCACCACGCCGGGCTACGACGAGTCCTACGACCCGTTCAACCGCTCCAAGAAGCCCAACGGTGACATCGAGGCAGCCAAGAAGCTGATCGAGGAGGGCGGCTTCAAGGGCAAGAAGCTCGTCTACGCCTACGGCAACACCCCGGTCCGGCAGCAGCAGGCCGTACTGATCGCCGACGCGCTGGGCAAGATCGGTCTCGACATCCAGAAGAAGGAGATCGACTCCGCCACCTGGTACGAGCAGGTCGGCAAGGTCGACAACGGCTACGACCTCTACATGACCGGCTGGGGCCAGGACTGGCCGTCCGCCTCCACGGTCATCCCGCCGTCCTACGACGGCACGCAGATCCAGGACGGTTCGGCGAACTACGCCCACATCAACGACGACCACGTCAACTCGGAGATCGTCCGTATCCAGAAGATCACGGACACCGAGGAGGCCACCAAGGCCTGGGCCGAGCTGAACGAGTACATCTCCGAGAAGATCAACCCGGCTGCCCCGATCTACTACACCAAGGTCTTCCAGATCTTCGGTTCCAACGTCGGCGGCATCCGCTACAGCTCTGACTCCAGCTACGTGGACGTCACGCGGATCTTCCTGAAGAAGTAACCGGCTCGGCCGGGAAGCCGGTGGTGGACGCGCGGCGGAGCGACCACCACCGGCCCCCGGAGATTTCTCCCCCCTCCTGCCCCGAACCGCCGCCGTCCTGAGAGCAGCTTCCTGCCATGCTTCAATTCCTCTTCCGCCGGACGCTCGGCGCGGCGCTGATTCTGGTCTTGATCAGTGCGTTCACGTTCTTCATGTTCTTCGCGATCCCGCAGGACCCGGCGACGCTGGCCTGTGGCAAGAACTGCACGCCGGATGCGCTGGCGATCATCCACACCAACCTGGGCCTCGACAAGCCGGTCACCGTCCAGTACTGGAACTTCCTCATCGGCATCTTCGCGGGCCGCGACTTCGCGGTCGGCCACTGTGCCGCCCCCTGCTTCGGTGTCTCCTTCGCCAACAACCAGAACGTCTGGGACACCATCGTCGACCGCTTCCCGCTGACCCTCTCGCTGACCGCGGGCAGCCTGCTGGTCTTCCTCGTCGTCGGTCTCGGCGCCGGCCTGCTGGCCGCGAAGTACCGCGGCACCTGGCTGGACAAGACGTTCAGCTCCGGCTCGCTGGTCATCAGCTCGATGCAGATCTACTTCCTCGGCCCGCTGGTGATGCTCGCCCTGGTCTACAGCACCGGATGGCTGGACAAGCCGAAGTACGTGCCCTTCTCGGAGGACCCCGGCGGCTGGTTCATGGGCCTGTTGATCCCCTGGGTCGTCATGGCGACCATCTTCACCGCCAACTACACGCGTATGAGCCGCTCGTCGATGATCGAGCAGCTCCAGGAAGAACACGTCAAAGCCGCGCGCGCCAAGGGCATGGCCGGCAACTACGTCTTCTTCCGCTACGCCTGGCGCGGTTCCCTCATTCCCATCATCACCATCCTCGGTATCGACCTTTCCTCGCTGCTGTCGGGCGGCATGGTGACGGAGCTGACGTTCGGCCTCGCCGGTCTCGGCCGGCTCGCGCTGGAGTCCGTCACCAACAAGGACCTGCCGATGCTCATGGGGGTGATGCTGGTCAGTGCCGCGCTGATCGTCGTCTTCAACCTGATCGTGGACGCCCTGTACGCCGTCATCGACCCGCGCGTGCGCCTGTCCTAGGAGAACCACCGTGACCACTCAGACCAAGCCAGAAGACGCCCCGGTGGCGACCGCGGGCGACGCCTTCCTCTCGGTGCGCGACCTCAAGGTCCACTTCTCCACCGAGGGCGGCATCGTCAAGGCGGTGGACGGTCTCTCGTTCGACCTGGAGCGCGGCAGGACTCTCGGCATCGTGGGCGAGTCCGGCTCCGGGAAGTCGGTGACCAACCTGGCCGTCCTCGGCCTGCACGACCGTAAGAAGACCGCCATCGACGGGTCGATCAAGCTGGACGGTCAGGAGCTGACCGACGCCGGCGAGAAGCAGATGGAAAAGCTGCGCGGCAAGAAGATGGCGATGATCTTCCAGGACGCGCTGACCGCGCTGTCGCCGTACTACACGGTGGGCCGGCAGATCGGCGAGCCCTTCATGAAGCACAACGGTGCTTCCAAGCGGGACGCCCGGGTTCGCGCCATCGACCTGCTGGAGAAGGTGGGCATCCCGCACCCTCAGCAGCGGGTCGACGACTACCCGCACCAGTTCTCCGGCGGTATGCGCCAGCGCGCGATGATCGCCATGGCGCTCGCCTGCGACCCGGACCTGCTCATCGCGGACGAGCCGACCACCGCTCTGGACGTGACCGTGCAGGCGCAGATCCTCGACCTGCTCAAGGACCTCCAGCAGGAGTTCGGCTCCGCGATCATCATGATCACGCACGACCTGGGTGTGGTCGGCAACATGGCCGACGACATCATGGTCATGTACGCGGGTCGCGCGGTCGAGCGTGGCACGGTGCGCGAGGTGCTCAAGTCGCCTCAGCACCCGTACGCCTGGGGTCTGCTGGGGTCGATGCCGAGGCTCTCCTCCGACGTCGACGAGCCGCTGATGCCGATCCCAGGATCGCCGCCCTCGCTGCTCAACCCGCCCACCGGCTGCCCGTTCCACCCGCGGTGCGGCTTCACCGATCTGGTGTCCGGGGAGCGCTGCTCGGGCGAGCGGCCGACGCTCTCCCTGGGGCGCGGAGCGGCCTGCCACCTGACTGCGGAACAGCGGCAGCAGGTGTTCATCGAGAAGATTCAGCCCCGGCTGGGCTGAGCGGAAACCGGCGACTGGGGCATCACCATGAGCGACACATCCAAAACGAGCACGGCGGTCGCCGACGCGACCCCGCAGCAGCGGGACGGCGGCGAAGCACCGCTCCTCAAGGTCAGCGGACTGAGGAAGCACTTCCCCATCAAGGGCGGCTTCCCGATCCGGCGCACCGTCGGCGCGGTCAAGGCCGTCGACGGCCTTGACTTCGAGGTCTTCCCCGGAGAGAGCCTCGGCCTCGTCGGCGAGTCCGGCTGCGGCAAGTCGACCACCGGCCGGCTGGTGACCCGGCTCTACGAGCCCACCGAGGGCACGATCGAGTACAAGGGCCAGGACATCAGCCACGCCGGCCGGAAGCAGCTGGCGCCGGTCAGGTCCGAAATCCAGATGATCTTCCAGGACCCGTACACCGCGCTCAACCCGCGGCAGACCGTGGGCACGATCATCTCCGGCCCGATGGAGATCAACGGCATCAACCCGCCCGGCGGCCGTGAGAAGCGCGTGCGGGAGCTGCTGGAGATCGTCGGCCTGAACCCGGAGCACTACAACCGTTTCCCGCACGAGTTCTCCGGCGGTCAGCGTCAGCGCATCGGGGTGGCCCGCGCCGTCGCCCTGCAGCCCAAGCTGATCGTCGCGGACGAGCCGGTCTCGGCCCTTGACGTGTCGATCCAGGCCCAGGTGGTCAACCTGCTGCAGGAAGTGCAGCGGGAGATGGGCATCGCGTTCGTCTTCATCGCCCACGACCTGGCGATCGTGCGGCACTTCTCGCAGCGCGTCGCTGTCATGTACCTCGGCAAGATAGTGGAGATCGCGGACCGCGACTCGCTCTACAACCGGCCTCGCCACCCGTATACGCACGCGTTGCTCTCGGCCGTGCCGGACACGGACATCGACGCGGACAACAAGGAGCGCATCCGCCTGGAAGGCGACGTGCCCTCGCCGATCGCCCCGCCGTCCGGCTGCAGGTTCCGCACCCGCTGCTGGAAGGCCCAGGACAAGTGCGCGACCGAGGAGCCACCGCTGGTCCGGATCGAGGGTGCCGAGCCGGGTCATCTGACGGCCTGCCACTTCCCCGAGGCGCCGACCACCGAGGCCAGGTCCGAGGACATCGTGATGGACCCGGGTCTGAAGGCCCTGGAGGGCCACGTGGAGGGCTGATCCCGCCGCAGCTGTGCCACGCCTGATCCGAGGGGCGGGAGGTGATCCTCCCGCCCCTCGGGCGTGCCCGCGCGGCCTCCCGCTCACCCGTACGGACCGGACGGGTGTGCGGTACAGCGTTGTGCTGCCGAAGCTGGCCGGAACGGATCGGCGGACGAGGTCACGGCACGAGGAGGCACTCCATGCGCGGAGCGACGCACGCCCGATGGATCGCGTGCGCGGCGGCGGCAGCCCTCGCGGCGACGGGCTGCGGAGGGGGCGGCAGCGGTGGCGGCGCCGACGCGGTGCTCAGCTCGTCCTGGGGTGACCCGCAGAACCCGTTGGAGCCCGCCAACACCAACGAGGTGCAGGGCGGCAAGGTCCTCGACATGATCTTCCGCGGGCTGAAGCGGTACGACCCGGACTCCGGCGAGGCCGAGAACATGCTCGCCGACAAGATCGAGACGACCGACTCGCAGAACTTCACCGTCACCGTCAAGGACGGCTGGACGTTCAGCAACGGCGAGAAGGTCACCGCGAAGTCCTTCGTCGACGCCTGGAACCACGGGGCGTCGCTGAAGAACAACCAGCGCAACGCCTACTTCTTCAGCTACATCGAGGGCTACGACAAGGCCCACCCCGAGGACGGCGGCAAGCAGAGCGCCGACACCCTCTCGGGCCTGAAGGTCACCGGCGACCGCACCTTCACGGTCAAGCTGAACCAGAAGTTCTCGACCTTCCCCGACACCCTCGGCTACCCCGCCTACGCCCCGCTGCCCCGGGCCTTCTTCGACGACCACGACGCCTGGCTGAAGAAGCCGGTCGGCAACGGCCCGTACCAGGTCGAGAACTACACCCGAGGCTCTCAGATGTCCCTGCGCAAGTGGGACGACTACCCCGGCGACGACAAGGCAGCCAACGGCGGCGTCGACCTCAAGGTCTACACCGACAACAACACCGCCTACACCGACCTGATGGCCGGCAACCTCGACCTGGTCGACGACGTGCCCGCCGCCCAGCTCAAGAACGTCAAGAGCGACCTCGGCGACCGGTACATCAACACCCCGGCCGGCATCATCCAGACCCTCGCCTTCCCCTTCTACGACGACGACTGGAACAGAAGCGGTTCGGAGAAGGTCCGCAAGGGCCTCTCCATGGCGATCGACCGCGACCAGATCACCGAGACGATCTTCCAGAAGACCCGCACCCCGGCCACCGACTGGACCTCGCCGGTGCTCGGCGAGGACGGCGGCTACAAGAAGGGCCTGTGCGGCGAGGCGTGCGAGTACAAGCCCGACGAGGCCAAGAAGCTGATCCAGGAGGGCGGCGGCCTCCCCGGCGGCCAGGTCAAGATCACGTACAACTCGGACACCGGCTCCCACAAGCAGTGGGTCGACGCCGTCTGCAACTCCATCAACAACGCCCTCGGCAACGACCGCGCCTGCGTCGGCAACCCCGTCGGCACCTTCGCCGACTTCCGCAACCAGATCACCGACAAGAAGATGAGCGGCCCCTTCCGGGCGGGCTGGCAGATGGACTACCCGCTCATCCAGAACTTCCTCCAGCCGCTGTACTACACCGACGCCTCCTCCAACGACGGCCACTGGTCGAACGACGAGTTCGACGGGCTCGTCGACAAGGCCAACGGCGAGACCGACACCGCGACGGCGATCAAGGACTTCCAGCAGGCCGAGGAGGTGCTGCGGGACAACATGGCAGCCATCCCGCTCTGGTACCAGAACGGCAGCGCCGGCTACTCCGACCGGCTCTCCGGCGTGAAGCTCAACCCCTTCAGCGTCCCGGTGTACAACGAGATCAAGGTGAGCTGATCCGCCGTGGGCCGCTATGTGATCCGACGGCTGCTCCAGATGATCCCGGTCTTCGTCGGGGCCACCCTGCTGATCTTCCTGATGGTCAACGTGATGGGCGACCCCATCGCGGGCCTCTGCGGCGACCGGGAGTGCGACCCGGCCACCGCCGCCCAGCTCAGACGGGAGTTCGGCCTCGACAAGCCGGTGTGGCAGCAATACCTGACCTACATGGGCAACGTCTTCACCGGCGACTTCGGCACCGCCTTCAACGGCCAGCCGGTCACCGAGCTGATGGGGACGGCCTTCCCGGTCACCATCCGGCTGACGATCATCGCCGTGATCTTCGAGGTCGTCATCGGCATCACCCTGGGCGTCCTCACCGGCCTGCGCCGCGGCCGCCCCGTCGACACGGCGGTGCTGCTGCTCACCCTCGTCGTTATCTCCGTCCCCACCTTCGTCACCGGCCTGCTGCTCCAGCTGCTGCTCGGCGTGAAGTGGGGATGGATCGCGCCGTCGGTCTCCTCCGAGGCCCGCGTGGACGAGCTGATCCTGCCCGGCCTGGTCCTCGCCTCGGTCTCGCTGGCGTACGTCACCCGGCTGACCCGTACCTCCATCGCGGAGAACCGGCGCTCCGACTACGTCCGCACCGCCGTCGCCAAGGGCCTGCCGCGCCGCCGGGTCATCACCCGGCACCTGCTGCGCAACTCGCTCATCCCGGTGGTCACCTTCATCGGTACGGATGTGGGCGCCCTGATGGGAGGGGCGATCGTGACGGAGCGCATCTTCAACATCCACGGCGTCGGCTACCAGCTCTACCAGGGCATCCTTCGCCAGAACACCCAGACCGTCGTCGGCTTCGTCACCGTCCTTGTGCTCGTCTTCCTGGTCGCCAACCTCCTCGTCGACCTGTTGTACGCCGTACTCGACCCGAGGATCCGCTATGCCTGAGCCCTCGTCGCCGTCGCCGGAGCCCTACAAGCCGGACGGGTCGGCCATCGCCGGCACCGGCATGGGCGGGCAGATGGACCTGGGGACGAGCGAGGCCGCGAGCGTCGGCCGGCCCCCCGGCGGCCCGGACGGAACGGGGCCCCAGGATCCGGATCCGTCAGCCGCCTCCGGTGGCCGGGCGCGCAGCCTCTGGTCCGACGCCTGGCACGACCTGCGCCGCAACCCCGTCTTCATCATCTCCGGGCTGGTCATCCTCTTCCTGGTCGTCATCTCCGTCTGGCCGTCGCTGATCGCGTCGGGCAACCCGCTGCACTGCGAACTCGCCGACGCCCAGGAGGGCTCCCGCTCCGGTCACCCCTTCGGCTTCAACGGCCAGGGCTGCGACGTCTACACCCGCACCGTCTACGGCGCCCGTACGTCCGTCCTGGTCGGCGTCCTGTCCACGCTCGGCGTCGCCGTCCTCGGCAGCGTCCTCGGCGGGCTCGCCGGGTTCTTCGGCGGGGTGTGGGACGCGATCCTCTCCCGGATCACCGACATCTTCTTCGCGATCCCCGTCGTCCTCGGCGGCCTCGTCCTGCTCTCCGTCATCACCAGCAACACCGTCTGGCCGGTGATCGGCTTCATCGTCCTGCTGGGCTGGCCGCAGATCTCCCGCATCGCCCGCGGCTCGGTCATCACCGCCAAGCAGAACGACTACGTGCAGGCCGCCCGCGCCCTCGGCGCCGACAGCTCCCGGCTGCTGCTGCGGCACATCGCGCCCAACGCGATCGCGCCCGTCATCGTCGTGGCGACCATCGCGCTCGGCACCTACATCTCGCTGGAGGCGACCCTGTCCTTCCTCGGCGTCGGCCTGAAGCCGCCCAGCGTCTCCTGGGGCATCGACATCTCCGCCGCCGCCCCCTACGTCCGCAACGCCCCGCACGCGCTGCTCTGGCCCTCCGGAGCGCTCGCGATCACCGTCCTGGCGTTCATCATGCTCGGCGACGCGGTGCGCGACGCCCTCGACCCGAAGCTGAGGTGAGCCGCCGCCATGCTGCTCGAAGTGCGTGACCTGCACGTGGAGTTCCGCACCCGGGACGGGATCGCGAAGGCCGTCAACGGCGTCAGCTACGGCGTGGACGCCGGCCGCACCCTCGCCGTGCTCGGCGAGTCCGGCTCCGGCAAGTCCGTCACCGCCCAGACCATCATGGGCATCCTCGACGTCCCGCCCGGCCGGATCACCGGCGGCGAGATCCTCTTCGAGGGCCGCGACCTGCTGAAACTGAAGGAAGAACAGCGCCGCAAGGTGCGCGGCGCCGAGATGGCGATGATCTTCCAGGACGCGCTGTCCTCCCTGAACCCGGTGCTGACCGTGGGGGACCAGCTGGGGGAGATGTTCACCGTCCACCGGGGCATGTCCCGTAAGGACGCCCGCGCCAAGGCCGTCGAGCTGATGGACCGGGTCCGCATCCCGGGGGCTAGGGAACGGGTCAAGCAGTACCCGCACCAGTTCTCCGGCGGCATGCGCCAGCGCATCATGATCGCGATGGCGCTGGCCCTGGAACCCAAGCTGATCATCGCCGACGAGCCGACCACCGCCCTCGACGTCACCGTCCAGGCCCAGGTGATGGAGCTGCTCGCCGAGCTCCAGCGCGAGTACAACATGGGCCTCATCCTCATCACCCACGACCTCGGCGTGGTCGCCGACGTCGCCGACGAGATCGCCGTGATGTACGCGGGCCGGATCGTGGAGAGCGCACCCGTCCACGAGATCTACAAGAACCCCGCCCACCCCTACACGCAGGGGCTGCTGGAATCCATCCCCCGCCTCGACCAGAAGGGCCGGGAGCTGTACGCCATCAAGGGCCTGCCGCCCAGCCTCACCCGCATCCCGCCCGGCTGCGCCTTCCACCCCCGCTGCCCGATGGCGCGGGACGTCTGCCGCACCGACGAACCACCGCTGTACGAGGTGAGCGCCACCCGAGGCAGCGCCTGCCACTTCTGGAGGGAGTGCCTCGATGGCGTCGACGGCTGAGCCGATCCTTCAGGTCCGCGGGCTCGTCAAGCACTACCCGCTGACCACCGGCATCCTCTTCAAGAAGCAGGTCGGCGCGGTCAAGGCCGTCGACGGCGTCGACTTCGCCCTCGGGGCCGGCGAAACCCTCGGCATCGTCGGCGAGTCCGGCTGCGGCAAGTCCACCGTCGCCAAGATGCTCGTCAACCTGGAACGCCCGACCGCCGGGCAGATCCTCTACAAGGGCGAGGACATCACCCGCCTGTCCGGCCGCGCCCTGCGCGCGGTGCGCCGCAACATCCAGATGGTCTTCCAGGACCCCTACACCTCGCTCAACCCCCGCATGACGGTCGGCGACATCGTCGGCGAGGCCTACGACATCCACCCCGAGGTCGCGCCCAAGGGCGACCGGCGCCGCCGGGTCCAGGAACTCCTCGACGTGGTCGGCCTCAACCCGGAGTACATCAACCGCTATCCGCACCAGTTCTCCGGCGGCCAGCGCCAGCGCATCGGCATCGCCCGCGGCCTCGCCCTGCGCCCCGAGATCATCGTCGCCGACGAACCCGTCTCGGCCCTCGACGTCTCGGTGCAGGCCCAGGTCATCAACCTGCTGGCCCGCCTCCAGGGCGAGTTCGACCTCTCCTACGTCTTCATCGCCCACGACCTGTCGATCGTCCGGCACATCTCCGACCGGGTCGGCGTGATGTACCTCGGCCGCATCGTGGAGACGGGCCGCGACGCGGAGATCTACGACCACCCCACCCACCCGTACACCCAGGCGCTGCTCTCCGCCGTGCCGGTCCCCGACCCCGACGCCCGGGACCAGCGCGAGCGGATCATCCTCGCCGGGGACGTGCCCTCCCCGACGAACATCCCCTCCGGCTGCCGCTTCCGCACCCGCTGCTGGAAGGCGAAGGAGCGCTGCGCCCTGGAGGTGCCCCAGCTGGCGGTCCCGGCCGCGTTCCGGGGCACCGGCGGCCCCGCGGCCCACGACTCGGCGTGCCACTTCGCGGAGGAGATCCAGGTCGTCCCGCCGGAGACATAGTCGTACGAAAGGGGAGGAACCCCGTTAACACGCAGGCAACTTCACGGAATCGGTATCGATATACGGACGCGCCAAGCTGTTCAGCGTACGGCCGTGCGGGTGCCGTAAGCGGGCCGGGAGCGCCATGTCTCCCGGCCCGCTGCCGTTACGCCGATCCCAGCGAACGGCGCAGGAACTCCACCTGGAGCAGCAGCAGGTTCTCCGCGACCGACTCCTGGGGCGTCATGTGCGTGACGCCGGACAGGGGGAGGACCTCGTGCGGGCGGCCGGCCGCGAGGAGGGCCGAGGAGAGCCGGAGTGAGTGGGCCACGACCACGTTGTCGTCGGCCAGCCCGTGGATGATCATCATCGGGCGGTGCGGCTCGGCCGCGTCGACCAGCCCCGCGTCGTCGATCACCGAGTTGCGCCGGTAGACCTCGGGCTGCTCGTTCGGGTCGCCGAGGTAGCGCTCCTGGTAGTGCGTGTCGTACAGGCGCAGGTCGGTGACCGGGGCGCCCACCACCGCCGCGTGGAAGACGTCCGGGCGGCGCAGCGCCGCGAGGGCCGCCAGGTAGCCGCCGAAGGACCAGCCGCGGATCGCGACCCGGCCGAGGTCGAGCGGGAAGTCCGCGGCGAGGGCGTGGAGCGTGTCCACCTGGTCCTGGAGGACGGTCGCGGCCACCTCGTCCTGGATGGACTTCTCCCAGGCCGGGGAGTGTCCCGGGGTGCCCCGGCCGTCGGCGACGACCACCGCGAACCCCTGGTCGGCGAACCACTGCGAGGTGAGGTGGGCGTTGTGGGCGGCCACCACCCGCTGGCCGTGCGGACCGCCGTACGGGTCGAGGAGAACCGGAAGGGGGGCGTCACCGGGGTAGTCCGTTG
Organism: Streptomyces sp. CRN 30; assembly: GCF_034105845.1. Taxonomy (NCBI): domain Bacteria; kingdom Bacillati; phylum Actinomycetota; class Actinomycetes; order Kitasatosporales; family Streptomycetaceae; genus Streptomyces; species Streptomyces sp. CRN 30. The sequence continues at coordinate 24,175 of NZ_JAVRHI010000103.1, forward strand.
GCATAAGCACGGCGCACGGGACGAGGCGTGCGCCCCCTCGGGTGAGCGTCACGCGCGGGGACAGACCGGGATCTACGGCATGAGACGTGACGGTCGCCACCGCCTTGCCGTCCCGCAGGACCTGCGCCCGGCTGCCCGGCCGGTTCAGCACGGCGGAGACGAGGACGGTCACGCCCCCGGCACGCACGGCCGAGTGCACGCCGGGTTCCTGGGAGACACGCTCCAGGCCCAGCTCGTTCACGCGGTAGACGTGGATCTCACCCGTCTCCGGATCGGCCGCCTCCGCCCCGGCCGACGCCGAGACCAGCACGTCCTGCCCGGAGACGTCCAGCACCGCCCGTACGTGCAACTGTGGCCCGGTCAGCGGGCGGTCGCCCACCGCGAGCACCCGGGCGCCCCCCTCGTCGGCGATCCGCACCAGCTGCCCGGACGGACTCCAGCAGGGCACCCCGGGGAAAAGTTCCAGCCAAACTGGATCTTCGTCGGCGTGCACCATCCGGGTCCGGCCGGTCTCCGTGTCGACCGCCAGGTACACCTGACTGCGCTGGTCGCGCGCCTGTGCGAGCAGCAGCGGGGCACCTGCCCCTGACCAGTGCACACGCGCCAGATAGGGATAGCGCCGGCGGTCCCACTCGACCTCCGTGCGGCTCCCGTCGAGGCCGATCAGGAAGAGCCCGACCGCCGCGTTGGGGGTGCCCGCCGCCGGGTACGGAACGTGTTGTGGATCACGGTCCGGGCGGGCCGGGTCGGAGATCCACCAGCGCTGTACCGGCGTGTCGTCCACGCGCGCGACCAGCAGCCGGTCCCCGTCCGGACCCCACCAGAAACCCCTGGTCCGGCCCATCTCCTCGGCCGCGACGAACTCCGCGAGACCGTACGTGATCCCCTCTGCCTCGGGTTCCGCCAGCGCCCGGTCGTCACCGCCCTCGGCACCCGTGACCCGCAGCGCACCCCGCGCGACATAGGCGACGTGCCGGCCGTCGGGGGAAGGGCGCGGATCGATCACCGGCCCGGCGACGGGGAGTTCACGGGCCGTACCGGCCCGCAGCTCGGCCGTGAAAAGCCGCCCTGACAAGGCGAAAGAGGCCAGCTCGACCCCCGCGTCGGTGGCGTAGCCGACGATCCCCGCCCCGCCCTCGCGGCTGCGCTCGCGGCGCGCCCGCTCCTCGGGCGGCAGGTCCTCCTCGGCACCGCCGAGCAGCGCCCCGGGGTCGGCCGCGAGCCGCTCCGAGCCGTCCGCCGGGTCCAGGACCCACAGAGCGTTGGCCCGGTCCGTACCGGAGGCGGAACGCAGGAACGCGATCCGGGCACCGTCGGGTGCCACGGTGAACGAACGCGGCGCGCCGAGCGTGAACCGCTGGGTGCGGGCGTGCCGTCTGGGGAAGGAGTCAGCCTCGGTCGTCATGCCCTGACCATATTGGCCATGCGCCCCCTTGTGCGGCCGTGCGCCGATCGATGCGCGCGTACGGATAGTTATGATCACTAGCGCATAGTGGGTATCAACCTGCTGCCCACTGTGTGGATTTATCTGCCCCCATGGTTCCGACGTCCCGACCGCGTTCGACCCCCCATGTCCCTGGGTTCTTTGGAGGTGAGCCGCCGTGGCACTCTCGATTTCGGCGGTGGTGCTGCTGGCGATCATCGTCTTCCTGTTGATCAGGAAGTCAGGACTGAAGGCGGGGCATGCAGTCGTCTGCATGCTCTTGGGTTTCTACCTCGCCTCCTCGACGATCGCTCCCACGATCAGCGAATTGACGTCGAACATCGCCGGCATGATCGGCAGCATCAGCTTCTGACGTCCAGGCCGCCCCGCCCTGGGCGCGTGAGGGGGAAGCGCACCTCCCCTCGTAGGGTGGGGCCATGACCGAACAGCCCGCACGGCGTCTGCTGCTGGTGCACGCGCACCCGGACGACGAGTCGATCAACAACGGCGCCACCATGGCCAGGTACGCGGCCGAGGGCGCCCACGTGACGCTGGTGACCTGCACCCTGGGCGAACGGGGTGAGGTCATCCCGCCCGAGCTGTCCCATCTGAACGGCGCCGCCCTCGGGCAGCACCGCCTGGGCGAGCTGACGGCCGCCACGCACGCCCTCGGCGTCGAGGACGTACGGCTGCTCGGCGGCCCCGGGCGGTTCGCCGACTCCGGAATGACGGGCCTGCCCGACAACGACGACCCCGGCTGCTTCTGGCAGGCCGACCTCGACGAGGCCGCCGCCCTGCTCGTCGACGTCATCCGGGAGGTACGCCCGCAAGTCCTCGTCACCTACGACGAGAACGGCGGCTACGGCCACCCCGACCACATCCAGGCCCACCGCGTCGCCATGCGCGCCGCGGAACTGGCCGCCGAGGCGGGCTGCGGCGTCGCCAAGGTCTACTGGAACCGCGTACCGCGCCCGGCGGCCGAGGCCGCCTTCGCGCGTCTGCGCGACGAGCTGCCCGGACTCCGCTTCGACAAGGCCGCCGACGTCGACGACGTCCCCGGCGTGGTCGACGAGGAGCGGATCACCACCGAGATCGTCGCCGACTCCACCCCGTACGCCGCCGCCAAGGCCGCCGCGATGCGGGCCCACGCCACCCAGGTCGACGTCGCCGAACCGTACTTCGCCCTCTCCAACGAGCTGGCGCAGCCGCTGTTCACCACCGAGTACTACGAGCTGGTGAGCGGCCCCGCACCGGAAACCAGGGAGACCGACCTGTTCGCGGGGATCACCGGCCTGTCCGCCGGCGGCACCGACCTGTCCGCCGGGACGGGGGAGACGCCGTGAACGACCGCACCGGACAGACCTCCGCCCTCGCCCAGCCGCTGCGGCTGCCCTCCGCCGGGCGGGTCCTGCTCCACCTCGGCCTCTTCGTGCTCGGCGCGCTGACCGGCGTCGCCGGGGCGCTGCTCCAGCCCGCCTGGTTCCCGGGCGGACTGCTGCTCGCCCTCGCCGCCGAGGCCGGGCTCTGCGTGGGCGCGGGCCGCGCCTTCCGCAGCCGGGGCGCGGCCGTCGCCCCCGCCGTCGGCTGGGCGCTCGCCGTGGTCCTGCTCACCACCAGCCGCCCCGAGGGCGACTTCCTCTTCGCCGCGGGCAGCGGCTCGTACCTCTTCCTGCTCGGAGGCATCGCCGTCGCTGTGATGTGCGCCACGCTCGCGCCCGTTCGGCAACCGGACGGCGACGCCGTCCGACTTGGGAAGTGACGTACCACTTCGCCGCCGCACAGGGGCGCGGGTCCGGTGTGGGTTTCACCGGCGGGCATGGGATACGCGTACGGAGCGGCCAGTATGGTGGTGCGCGCCGCCGGACCGCCCCGCTTTGAAGGTGTGACGGGCGGTGGAGCCAACCGGGAGAACCTGCCTTGAGTCGTGAAACTGACACTCCGTCCTCCGGACCCCAGGGGCGCGGCGGTGCCGCCTACCCGTCGGGGACGCCGCCCTACGGGACGCCGACGGGTCCCGACAACGGTGCGGACACCGGACGTCCGTCCGCCCGGCCGGACGAGCGCAAGACCGAGACGACGCTGACCACCCGGATCCGGATCAACATCCCCGGGTCGCGGCCCATCCCGCCCGTGGTGGTGCGCAAGCCCGTGGGCGACGGCGAGGACGCGACGGGCGAGGCGGAGGCCGAGACTCCGACGCCGGGCGCGCAGACGGCCGCACAGACGCCGGCCCGCGCCCCCGAGGCCCCCGCCGAACCGGCCGCCCCCGCGAAGGGCGCCGACGAGAAGCCGACCAGCGACTGGTTCGCGCCCCGCAAGTCCGGTCCGGGCAAGGGCGGTCAGAGCACCGGCACGGGCAACGGGTCCGGCGCGGCCGGGGGTTCGGCCACCGGGACCCCGGCCG